>CAKSZF010000002.1 GCA_934525405.1 uncultured Faecalibacterium sp. | reverse complement strand
CTTAGCAAAGATCATTTTTGATCCTCCTATCATACGAAAGACCGCCGAAGGGAAACCTTCGGCGGTTTTTCGTTTTGAGGGGGATGGCTGAACTCCCTCAGTCAAAACCTGACGGTTTTGCCAGCTCCCTCTGGGAGGGAGCCTCTGGCGCGCCCGGAAGCTTTGCGCTTTAGCCGGAAACTTTACCGCCATGCCAAAGGCCCCATCTCCGAGGGGGCTGGCATCGAGCGCAGCGAGATGACTGGGGGAGTTTCTCCCGGCGTGCGCCCTCTCCGTCACCTGCGGTGACACCTCTCCCAAAGGGAGAGGCAAGAGCACTGCGGGAAACTTTCTCATTGCACTTTAAATCTTCAGCAATGAGCCTTAGACCTTGGCTCCCCCTGAGAGGAAAGACTTCCCCCGCTCCGGGGGAAGATGTCACCGTAGGTGACAAAAAGGGGAATCTGGCGCGGGAGCGCCTGAGAGGGTTTTCAACGCTCCGGCATTCCCAATCATTTTATCTGTGCGCCCTGCCGCACCAGCTCGATGAATACATTCATCTGCGGGGTCACCCATTTATCGCGGTGGTAGAACAGCTGCCGGTGCATCATGACGGTGCAGTCCGGTACGTTCAGCCGCGCCAGACGCCCATCTGCCAGCGCGCTGCGCACGATGTACTCCGGCAAAAAGGAAAGCCCCATGCCCTGCTCTACCATCTGGCACAGCAGCGCGGCGCTGCCCAGCTCCAGATAGGGGTGGATGGCAAGGCTGTGCGCCGCCATGCACTGGTCCAGCGCGTCCCGGTAGCTCATGCCCCGCTCGGTGAGCAGAAACTCCTGCCGGGGCAGAATGTCCAGCGGGAGGGCACTTTCCTGCGCCAGCGGATGCTGCGGCGGCGCAATGAAGCACACCGGCTCCGGCACATCCGCAGCCAGCACCAGCGCAGGCTGCAAAAGGGGCTGGTCCAGCGTATAGACAAGATCTACCTGATTGGTGCTCAGCAATTGCAGCATCTCGTCCGTGGAGGCTGTGTGCAGCACCAGCTCCACCTGCGGGCAGCGAGCATGGTAGCGCTGCAACAGCTCCGGCAAAAAGGTGCTGCATACGGAATCCGCCAGCGCGATGCGCAGGCTGCCCCGCACCTGCTGGGCGGGCTGCAAGGCGGCCTGTGCCTGCTGGGCGGTTTCCAGCAGGGTGCGGGCGTAGCCTAAAAAGGTCTGCCCGGCATCGGTCAGGCGCACCGTCTTGCCCACGCGGTCAAACAGCGGGGTGCCAAGCTCGGCTTCCAGCTGTGCAATTTGGGAGGACACCGCCGACTGCGAGTAGCCCAGCTGCCGCGCGGTGCGGGAAAAGCTGTGCAGCTCGGCGATGTGCAGAAAGGTATTGACAGTCCGCAGTTCCATGAACGGCTCCTTTTATAACAGGGTGATGTCCCGCACGGTGAGCTGAGCACCGTCCACGGTGAAATGCACCTCCAGCCCGGCAAACTCCATGCCGTACACCCGCTGCGGGTCGTGCTGGTAGGAGGGGCGGGGGTCGCTGGCAAGCACGCCCTGCAATGCGGCGCGGTCGGCCTCCGGTACGGTCTGCCACAGCGCCTCTGGGCAGGACACTTCCAGATGGTGGGTGCGGGTCTGCCCGGTAAAGCCCTCGGCGGCGTCCGGGTGGCAGTCTGCGTAGGGGATGTAGGGCTTGATATCGTAGATGGGGGTACCGTCCATCAGGTCGGCACCGCGCACGATGAGCACCGGCCCAACATCCGGGCGCTGCTCAATGGCTTCCAGCTTTACGCTGGAAAGCCCCAACGGATTCGGGCGGAAGGGGGAGCGGGTGGCGAACACGCCCATCCGGGTGTTGCCGCCAAGGCGCGGCGGGCGCACGGTGGGGGACCAGCTTTCCCGCACTGCACCGGAAAACTGCCACACCAGCCAAATGTGGCTGAAATCCTCCAGCCCGCGCAGGGCATCGGGATTGCGGTATTCCGGGGTAAAGATGATCTCGCCCCGCAGCTCCTCTACCAGTCCGCTCTGGCGCGGGATGCCGAACTTGGTGGGAAAGGCGGTATGGATATGGGCAATGACCTTCAGGGTCATGGCTTCGGGTGCCTGCTGCATGATGAACTCCTTGCTCAATAGATCTTTTCAATGGGGCAGTCGGCGGGGATGCCGTACCGGCTGCGGAAGGCCTGCAATTCCTGCGGGCTGCGAATCAGCTGCACCTCAGTAAAATGGCCGGTGTGCAGATCCTGAAACCCGGCCACCTGCTCCCCGGTGCAGATGCTGCACCGCAGCACCGGCTTCTGGGCGGCGGGGTCGTAGGAGGATGCTTTCTTTTTGCCAAACACGGGCGGCTCCTTTCTTTCCTTATCTTATAATCCGCGGCAAAGCCCCACGGCTTTGCCTTCAATGTGCAGCTCCGAAAGCTGCTCTCCGGCGTAGAACATGGGCGGGCAGACAGCGGCGTTATCGGCCAGCAGCATCACGGCATCGCCCTGCCGGTGGAAGTGCTTGAGGGTGGCTTCCTCGCCCACCCGCACGGCGGCAATCTCGCCCTGCTCCACCTCGGGCTGGCAGCGGATGCAGACGATATCCCCGTTGCATATTGTGGGTGCCATGCTGTCGCCGTGGCAGGTCAGGGCAAAATCTGCATGCCACGCGGCGGGCACCCCGATATAGCACTCGATATTCTGCTCGGCAGTGATGGGGGTGCCGCAGGCGATGGAGCCGATCAGCGGCACTTGCACCATGGCAGGCAGCGGCTCAAAGCCCGGGGGACAGGCGCAGGGCGCGTCCAGCCCCAGCAGGGCGGCGGGGGTGGTCTCCAGCGCCTGCGCCAGCTCCTCTACCTTGGACTGAGGCAGGTCGTTGATGCCTTTTTCCAGTTTGGTGATGGAAGATCGGGAACGGTAGCCCATGCGCCGGGCAAGCTCCTGCTGCGAAAGACCCAGCTGCTCCCGGCGCAGACGGACACGGGTAGATAGATCGGACATGGCGGTTCTCCTGAAAACTATGGGTTGTAGCGTGAAACGCGGCTTTCTGCTTTGAGTATAGCAGAAAATTTCCTGAAAATCAACAATTGCCGAGCGTTTTGGAAATTGTAGGTTGACAGTTAATCAACAACAGAGTATAATACAACCAATGATTGTTACAAATGCGGTGAACTACAAAAAAGGAGCGAAGCCATGGCAAACACAAACCTGATCTACACCTACATCCAAGACAGTGGCTACAAGCTGCAATATGTGGCCAGTGTGCTGCACATCAGCAGCAACACCCTGCGGCACAAGCTGCTGGGCGAGACTCAGTTCAAGCTGGACGAAGCAGAGCGGCTTTCCACCATGCTGGGGCTGACGATGGCCGAGCGGGACGCCTGCTTTTTCGATGCTGAGAACCGGTTTTCGCGTAGTGCAGCGCTGGAACTGCCCAAAAGGGGGAAGCGCCAGTGACACCGGAACAGCGCGACCTGACCCGGAACGCCCTGCGCAAGTACGGCGAGCGCCACTGGGCGCGCACGCCGGAAAACCGCCGCTGGCAAAGCGCCATTGATGAGGGCATCGACTACTATCAGACGCACGACCCCATGCGGGCAGACCTGCTGCGGATGCGCTTTTTTGAGCGGCGCCCGGAGGACGAGATTTTAGAGCAGCTGCACATCGGCCGCACCACCTACCAGAAGGCGTTACAGGATCTTTTAAGCACCATCGCCGTCTACGCCGCCCAGCGCGGCGCGTTCTGAGCAAATAGCCATGAAAAGTGCCCCGGAAATGTCTGCGGGCGTTTCCGAGGCACAAACATAAAACAGGGCTGCTGCACGAAACACGGTGCAGCAGCCCTGTTTTGGTTATTTCTTTTTGGCGTCCGGGTCCTCGCAATGGCTGTGGCAGGAGGCGCAGTTGCCGTTGCAGCCCTCGCCCTTCCAGCCGCCCTGTCTGGAGATCCAGACCACAGCCAGCGCAAACAGCACAGCCAATATTACCAGCGTGATGATCCCGCGAAGTGTCATATCCATCCCTCGATTTCTCTTATGCAGCTTTCTGCCCCCAAGTATACACGATTTGCAGGCAAAGAGCAACAGCCTGCCGCACATTTTTGTGCAGGACGCAGCCAGTGCGGCTGCCCGGCGGTTTTGCTGGGAAAGAAAGTGTTTCGAAAAAAGTAAAATAATTTCAAATTGGGGCTTGCATTTCGGCAAAGGCCGTGCTATAATAATCACGTTCCAGTTCGGAGCGCACAACACAAGCGAATATGGAGGATTAGCTCAGCTGGTTAGAGCACCTGCATCACACGCAGGGGGTCTGGGGTTCGAGTCCCTAATTCTCCACCATACAGTTCGTACTCGAACCCGATTCTTTACGAAAAAGGGTTCGGGTACGTTTTTTGTTTATCGGAAGTTCTGCGGAAGGACTACACAGAGCGTTAAACGAGCAAAGGCAGGGTATCACCATAGCGGTGGTGCCCTGCCTTTTGTTCTTAGTATTTGTCAAAAAGCGCATCCAATCAATTTACTTTTTTTGCGCAGTTTGCTATAATGATATTTACTAGTATGTATAGCCAGATTAGACTTCGAGTGGCTTGTCTGTAAAGACAGGCGGCATCGTACCAATGGGTATGGATGTGTTTTTCCGGTAGGAGTTCCCTCGGTTCGGCCTCATTCTACACTGCAACACGAGAACATCGTTGCATCGAGTCACAGTGTGATATGGAATTATGTTAAGGTGTTAAGTAATGTTGGTCTGAGCCTATGCAATTGTTTGGGAAGTCGGATTTGTGCTGGTGTGAATTCAGGATATAAGGCTATCGCATCTCTTTGTTATTTGAGGACGGGAAGTCCCCTCATTTATTTGGGGGCCAATAATAACAAGGAGGTGAATTTCGTGAATAAGACGGACAAGCCTTTTGTTGTTGTCAATATTAACATATTCGGCAACAACAATAAGCTATCAACGAATGAGACTCGTTCTCATGTCCCTGTTGCTTTGGTTATCTTTGCGATTTCCATTGCGGCCATACTGGTTGTATCCTATTGCTGCCCTGAACTGCTTCCCGATTTAGTCCGTTGGATGATCGGCAAAGTAGTCAACAGCTAACACCAGCATATTTTAAGAATTGAGGTGTCATACCTTTTGAAATATAGTGATTGCCCTTTATATGGAATTCGTTCCAAACGTATGCTTAAGTATGTCCTTCAAATAAAAAATGATGATATGCTAAAGCAATCCAATATCACATCCAAAATCCATCCATATATAGATAAGACAAAAAAGCCTCGTCTTATTGAAGCACCGCAGGCAGAATTAAAGATTGTTCAAAGACGGATAAAAACATTATTGGGTAAAATTCAAACGCCCGATAATGTTTTTTCTGGTATAAAGGGAAAATCTTATCCAGAAAACGCACGTATGCATATTGGAGGAAGAAAACGAAACCTCTACAAAACTGATTTGACAGCTTTTTTTCCATCTATCAGTCGAGAGGATGTTTATCAATTTTTTAATAACGAATTGTGTTGTTCTCCGGATGTTTCAGAAGTGCTGACCAATTTAACAACAGTTAGCCTTGAAAGATTTCCAAAAGAAGAACTCACAGAAGTCTATGACTTTTTAGGTCAAAAAGGTGTGCATTGCTACAATCATTTGATTTCAGGAGCACCAACCAGTCAGATATTATCCTATCTTGTCAATCATAAGATGTTTGATGAACTGCATACGCTATCTGCTAAAAATGATATGGTAATGACTGTATATGTGGATGATATGGTATTTTCGAGCGAACATAAGATATCTTCACATTTTAGGAACTCTGTCAAATCAATCATTAAGAAGTACAGGTATAAACTATCCCATAACAAAGTAAAAGGTTACTCAAAGGGATATCCAAAATTAGTAACAGGTGTTGTCATCGACTGCAATGAAAATATGATTGTCAAAAATTCATTGCAACATAAAATCATATTGGAATTTGAGCATTTGCGCAAAAATCCAATGGATCAGGAAAGTCGCCAGCGATTGCGAGGCCTAGTAACATCGGCGCAGCAAATTGATAAGTCGATTTTCCCAAACATCAAAAGATTTGCATTTGAAAATCCATCCAAGTAAGTGTTCAATGTATTGTTCTTCTGGCAAATTGAATCTGATTTTCTGGCATGTGTGGACTTAATCTACGTAGTGAGCCATCGTGAGACGATAAAATATATGAATAACATGTCTGGAAATCACGAACTAGAGGACGAAACACAAAAAAATAAGGTGCGCCCTGCCGGACGCACCCTGAAAAATCCACACACGATAAGTAAGGCAGGGAGTTCCCCAACGGGAACTTCCTGTATTTCTTTGGTTGCAATATGAGCCTGTTCCGCCTGCCACGCGGCAAACTCTCGTTGGCCTTCCTCGCTGTTCCAGCAGGCAAGGATAGCCGGGTAGAATGCCCGTGCCAGACGGTCAATGACTTCATCAGGGTAAGGGGAAGTGTTTGTGGACTTTTTCTTTTTGTTCAAACGCACGCTCCTTTGATTGTCCCACCGTGGCAAAGCCGGGCGAGAAAATCAAAGTTTCAATTTTTATCAGGCGCAAGGGCGCGGATGCTTTCCGCCCTACACTTGCGGCTGGTGGCTCGTTGATGGCTTACAAGTGCCTGTCGTTATGCGATTTTTTCATCGTTCAGCATTTTTTCAAACTGTGCCATATATGCTTTGTGCTGTTTGAGAATCTTCGTGGTCTCCACTTTCACATAGGCATCATCAGGCACCTTGGGGAGATACTTCATCAGGAAATCAACATCCTGCTGGATTCGCCGGACGGCAGCTTCCAGTGCAGAATAGTTGATTCCGTAGATTCGTTTCTGCGGAGCAGGGCGGTCCTCCGGGTGCAGAATTTCGTGCACGATCTGCTTGCGATTCGGAAAATCGGCTCTGGCGAGGCGGTGCATATCGGCATCACGGACTTTGAACTGACCGGACAGGATCTTCTCTTTCGTACCGGGCACCATCTGCTCCATAATCTCCACGCCCCGCATGAACTTTTCCGAGCGGACAACATAGGATTCGCTAACGTTGTTCCGCTCTGCGATCTGCTTACGGACGCTGTTTTCCGTAGCAGTGGGAGGAATTGTGTCATTTTGACACAATTCCTCCGGGGCGGTTTTCTTGGCAGCAGCCGTGTGCTGGTTGTTGCCGTTTCCGCCGGGCTTTCGATGCTCCACACTGTACTGCTTTCCAATGAGGAACTTCTTCTGCTCCGGCGTGAGATTGCGCCGCCCCAGCTGATTCTTGCAGATCCAAGCGAGAGCTTCCTCACGATTTGCAAAGCGGAGCGGCATGGTAGAAAAGTAGATTTCGGGATGCTTCTGAAGAATCGCATAACGATTGTGACCGTCAACAAGTGTATTGTTCCACACGATCAAAGGAGAGAGCAGCTTGCCTTCCTTGAGGATATTTTCTTCAAGCTGTTTAAATTCATCATCGGTCAGAGGAGGGATCTGGGACTGGAACTCCGGGTCGATTTTCAGATTGATCATACGCACACTCCTTTATCTCTCCTGCTGCGCCGGTTCTTCCTCCCGGAAAAAGGACGCAACATTCTGCTTTGCGGTTTTCAGTTTGAGCAGTTCTTCCTTAGCTTCCTTGTACTGCTCGTAGAACTTTGCCTTTTCGGATGCCAACTGCGCATACTCGGCTTCCAGCTTTTTCGGGCTGGGCAGCTTGGTGAGGTTGTTTGCCTTGAAATAGGCTGCTGCCGCCCGGTACGCTGTCAGCTCTGCACGATGCTGTTCCTCAAAGACTGCGGGGCGCTTGGCGGTCTTTAACTGCTGGGCAACATTCTTGGTGCTGGTGTAGGCTGCGACGTAATAGCGCAACTCTTTGTTGGCCTTCATGCGGCCTTCAAGGTCTTTCACCACCGCCAACGAATCGTGGAACTTGGTATCAAGCTCTGTAATTCTCTGGTCGAGTGCGCCCTCGTCAGTCAAGCCCTTTTCTTCTAGGAGAATCAAGGTCTGTGCCATGGCTTTGAGGTTGTGTTTTTTCGCCCAACGCTCGTAGCCGATGCCCTTGCCCTGCTTCAGCTTCGCTTGGATGTCGATCAGTTTCCTGATGGCATCCTGCTTGGACTGCGCCTTGGGTTTGTGCTCTGCGTTTGCGGTCAGGGTGGCAAGAACTATCTCCTTGTCGTAGTTGTCACCGAGCTTTTTTGCCCGGATAAACTTTGTTCTACCAGCAGGCAGATAGCTGAGTTGCCCACGGCTTTCCTTGACGGTGATGCCGTACTGCTGCAAGAGCCTGTCGGAAAAATCTTCAAAGCTGGTGGCAAAGTACAGCACTGAAGCAATCTGTTTCCGTAAAGTGCCCTTCACAGTTTCAAACTTCTTCTGCCGGGGCTGCTGTCCAGCTGCGGTGAGGGCTGCGTTTTCACAGTCAAGTTTCTGTTGCCCACGCCTGCGCGCCCAATACTCGGCTTCGCTGACACGCTCTTTCGAGCCGTTGAGCAGGTCGATCTGGTACAGTCCGGCACCCTCGCACAGCTCCATGACCTCAACACGCAAGTGCCGCATGGTCTGGGCTGTGCTGGAGTGCTTCATGCCCTCACGCCAATCGCGGGGCTTCTGCATATAGGGCTTGCGTTCCACTTTCCGTGTTCGGACGCTGCCAAACACGATGTGGACATGGATGTTTCCCGAATGGTTATGCCCATCCGGGTGGGTACAGACGATGGCAGGATGACCGGGAAAGTTTTCTTTACAGAAGTTCAGGCCGAGAGCCTGCGCCTTTTCCATCGTCAATCCGTTTTCGACTGCATCCCGTGGGTCAAAGCTGATGATATACTGGTGGCTTTTGATATCATCCGGGTGGTTGTTCTTGCTGTACTTTCGGTTTGCCAGCAGACAGGCCGTTGCAAACGAAAAATCGCCGCACTCAAGGGTGTCGAGCAGGTATGAATCCCGCAGCTTCGGCTTGCCCTGTTCATCCAGAAGTTGCTTTCCGGTGAACGCGTCGTGCTGGTAAACGAGGTACGCTTCGATGGCGGTGTAGTCCGAGTTTTTAGAGGCGATATGCTTGAGCGTTGCCATACAGTTCACCCAGAACTTTCTCGGCGTTGAGCCGAAATGCGGTCAGGTCTGCAAGTTCGTCAAGGAGTTTCGCCCGGATCTGCTCGATGTCTGCACCGCCGGAATTGAAGTGCCTTGCAAGCTGATTGAGGTTGCCGCCCACCTTGCTGCACTGGGCAAGCAAGGTGGAAACAGCGGTCAGGGTTTCTTCGCCACCGCCGGCAACAATGACCGTTTTCTCGATCTTGACGTTGTGGATGGCACGGCGGATGAACGTGGAGAGGGAGAGATTCAGGAGTTTGCAAGTGAGTTCCAGTGACGTTTTTTCCTCCGCTGTCACGCGGAACTTGATGACGTGCGTTTTGTTGTTCGGCGTGTCGTGGTGCTGAGAATTGCTAGGGGTCAGTTGAACATTCGTTTTGGTCATTGTACCTCCTGTCTGTTCGATAACTCCTCGGTGAAGTTATGTAAGCACGACACGCCGTTGCTGTTCGCACCGTCAGGTGCGAACCATGAGCAGGGTTTGGGGCAGGCACGCCCCAACAAGATCACTTCGGAAATGCAGACGCATTGAAGAAGTGAAGTCCCGGTGGAACACAACATTTTCAAGAATTGAAAATTTGTGGCCACGGGACGGTTCTTGCCCTCTACCGCTGCGCTCAAAATCAACTTTCGACAAATGTTTCTGAATTGTTAAGACGCAAAAATAAGTAGAGGTGGTGCTGCTCATGTAAGGGGGTCACCGTTTGCTCCGAACGAAGTTCTTGCCCCTGTTTGTGCAGCGGCGTTGTCCGGCTCACTCACGGAAAGTGTGAGGTCATGGCACGGTATCACGTTCAGACGGCTTATGAAGGAATCAAGGTGCGGTATGAAGAAAGCCGGGCGCAGTGCGGACACTACGTTCTGCTTCTTTCAAGCACAAGAATAACACTTTGAAGTTGTGTAGTCAACAACTAAAAACAAATTTTGGAAGATTGAACAACTACATAAGATTTTATTTGTGAAAAAGAAAAATACCGCCCACGCAGCGCAGCGATGATTTTGTCGGGTGAATCGGCGGCAAAATAAATCGGATGTATTGCGGGGCGGTACGTTCTTTCTGGGTAATATCCGCTGAAAATGGTGGTTATCACGGTGAGAACCACCACTTTTCGGCAGGATTTGGAATAAAGGGTATCATGGAAGCGTGGGTGCGTCAATATGGTTTTGCAAAATTTATCGAGATAAAGTGGTGATAGTAGGACTCTTTGAGAGCAGAAACACTGAAGCGGAACATCTGTTCCTGATAAAAATGAATACACAAGAGCGCAAAAAGCATTGAAATTGACATCCCATGCAGGTTCATCTATAATGAAAGTGTATATTTAAGGTGAGGTGAAGTCGAAATGCGAATCGCAGTTGCGGAGGACGAAAAAGAGTATGCTAATGAGCTGGAAAAGTTATTAAAACGATTCGCAGCTGAAAATAATACGGAAATTCAGCTGTTTGTTTTTCAGAACGGTGCAGAACTTCTTGAGCATTTTCAAGCTGGATGGGATATGATCTTGCTTGATGTCGATATGCCTGTCATGAATGGATTGAGCACTGCACGGGCAATTCGTCAAATGGATTCGGACGTCATCATCATATTTATTACAAATCTAGCGCAATATGCATTGAATGGTTATGAAGTTCAGGCATTTGATTATATGCTGAAGCCTGTACAGTATGCCGGACTTTCCATGAAAATGAAGATGGCACAACGTCTTCTTCAAAGAAAGAAAGAACATTCTCTTGCCATCAACCGAGATGGTGAACTTTTTTGTGTGTCGGTATCACACATTTATTACATCGAGAGTTATGGTCACAGATTATGTTACCATACAATGGAACGGGATATTGAGGTGGGTGGAGTTCATACGCTCAATGAACTCGAACAGGAATTGCAGTCAGAGGGTTTTGTACACTGCCATAAGTCGATTTTGGTGAATGCACGGTATGTGGACCACATCAAAGGAAATCTCCTGACCGTTGCCGGAAAAGAAATTCCAATCAGCAAGAACAGAAGAAGGGAGGTTTTGAAGGAACTGCTGTTCTATGCAAAGGGAGGAGCTCACCAATGATCAATATGCTGAGAATCTTTTTTGATCCGGGTAGTCTGCAGATGATGACGGTCTTTTCCATAATGCTTCTCGGTCCTCTTGAAAAGCGTAAGAATTGGACTACAGCAGCAACGATATGCTTGTTGCTGGGGTTTGCGCTTGGAACTGGAACTGGAATTCGGCTGGTGCCGGGCAGAAGGCTTCTGCTCCATCGTTGGCTAGTCATCCCGTCCAATACAATCATGCTCTTGGTAAGTTATGCAGTGTTTCGTATTTGCACCCGGTTGACACGAATGGATGCAATCTATGGTGTGACATGTGTGTACATCATTCAGCATTTTATTTTTTGTCTTAGATCTATAATCTGGGGACACTATGGACTTTTTCCTCTCAATGGGATGATAGACCTTATTGTAACATGGTGCGTAGTGTTTCTAATCGGTGGAGCTCTTTCAAGGTTGATCAATCAGCGATTGCCATATAGGGGTCATTACGATGCTATGCCACAACGTGTGGTAATGATGGGAATCATCGTGTTCCTGATTGCATTTGTTCTGACTGGGGGAATCTATATTATAGAGGGCGATTCCAATGTGATGAACTTGTATTACGATCTGTGTGTCTGCATACTCCTTTTGGGCATCATGATTGGACAGCGCAAAGAGGTGAATCTGCTGGCCATGGTACAAACCGAACAGCGTTTGCGTCGCCAGATGCAGGCACAATATGAATTGTCCAAGGATAATATTGATACGATCAATCGGAAATGCCATAATCTGAAGCATCAGATCGAAGCACTGCGTTTTGTGAAAGATGATGAGCAGCGAAAAGCCAGTATCTCCGAAATCGAACACGCTGTATCAATCTACGATATCGGCGCAAGGACGGGCAATGAGGTTCTTGATACTGTTTTGACGGAGAAGGCGTTGCAATGTGAAAAGAACGGGATTGCATGGACCTGTTTGGCAGATGGGTCTGTTTTACAGTTCCTTGCACCGGTGGACCTGTATACCATGATGGGAAATGCACTGGATAATGCGATCGAAGCGAGCTGTAAGATAAGCGGAGAACAAAAAACAATCCGGGTGATTATCCGAAAAGAATGCGGCGCAGCGTTCATTCAAATATCGAACTACTACGACCAGATCGGTACAATGCGAGATGGTTTGCCTGAAACTTTGAAGGAAGACACCTCAGAGCACGGGTATGGATTGCCAAGTATTCGGGAAATCGTCGAGCGGTATGACGGAATTCTGGATATAGATGCCGAGGGTAGGATTTTCAACCTCAACATTCTGATTCCTTGTGAAAACTGACACATTGCATCAACACAAACGGGAAACTGTTGCGCAAAACGTGCAACGGTTTCCCGTTTGTGCTGTCTGAACTCCCATTTGTGAAAAAAACTCCCTATTTGACTTCATCTCTGCTAATTTGAGAACAGAAGTTCATTTCAGAAAAAGCCGTAAAGGAGGAACGGCGGTGAAATGAAGAAGCATCTAATGAATCAAAAAGAAGGAGTGTAGTCAAGTGAAGAACAAAAGCAAGTTCCCCATAGCACGGTCCGTTCTGTGCGGTGTTCTGGCAGTTCTGATTCTTGCTGCCAATGGTGCGACATGGTATTTTCAGGGATATCTGGACAACATGTACACTACCTATGAGGCAACGGGAACGAACGCAGAGAATGTTTCCTACGAAGAAGCTGTCGAGAACGGCAACAACGTTTCTCACAAAATTCTTCAGGAAGGCAGTGTGCTGCTGAAAAACGAAAATAATGTTCTGCCTTTGGCACAGGGGACAAACAAAGTAAATCTGTTCGGATGGCGTTCCAGTAAAATGGTATTTGGCGGAGCAGGTTCCGGCTTCGTGGATGATGCAAATGCAGTTTCCCTCGAAGCAGCTTTGAAGGAAAATGGTATCGAAATCAATGAAGACCTGATGAAACTCTACACGGATTACAGCGTGTCTGACAATGGTTCCGGCGTGGGAGACACAAACTTCTCCATTACGGAACTGCCGATTGCTTCCTATACAGATGCCGTTATTCAGAAAGCAAAAGAGTTTTCGGATACTGCAATCATCACGATTAGCCGCATGGGTGGTGAAGGAAATGACCTTCCCACGGATATGAGTACTGTTGGTGGTGAAAAGGACAAACATTATCTGGAGCTTTCCAGCGATGAGGAAGCAATGGTTAAGCTTGTCACCGATAACTTTGATAAGGTGATTCTGCTGGTCAACTCATCTCATGCAATGGAACTCGGTTTTGTGGACCAGTACGATATTGATGCCGTTCTTTGGATCGGCAATCCCGGCACGAATGGTATGCCGGGCGTTGTGGATGTTCTTACCGGCAAAGTGAACCCGTCTGGCCGACTGGTCGATACCTATGCGTATGATGCAACCAGCGCACCTTCCTTTGCAAACTTTGGCGAGTATGCTTACAGCAATGCGTCCGATCTTTACTATGTGAACTACATGGAGGGAATCTACGTTGGGTATCGTTATTATGAAACCCGTGGATTTACCGATGGTGAAGAGTGGTACCAGAATCAGGTGCAGTATCCCTTCGGTTACGGTCTTTCCTATACGACCTTTGAACAGAATATTTCCTCCTTTGTAAATGTGGATGGCAATGTGGTCGTTACAGTGGATGTGAAGAATACCGGCAATGTAGCAGGCAAGGATGTCGTGCAGCTGTATTACACGCCGCCCTATACCGCCGGTGGAATCGAAAAGTCCTATGTGAATCTGATTGGTTTTGCCAAGACCGGTCTGCTGGAACCGGGTGAATCGGAATCGGTAACGATCTCCTTCAGCGTAGATGATATGGCATCCTATGATTACCAGAATGCTAAGAGCTATATTCTGGAAGCTGGCGAATATCAGATCAAGCTGATGAACAATGCCCATGATGTAATCGAAACTGAAACCATCAACATCCCCTCAACTGTTGTTTATCAGGGCGAAAACTCCCGTGATTCGGATCTGATTGCTGCAACAAACGAGTTTGACGATGCAACAGTCAACTTCAAGGATGACTATACCTATCTTTCCCGAAATGACTGGGAAGGAACCTGGCCGGATGCCTCTCATGCAGAGGCAGCGATTGCACAGGAAAAGCTTGACCTTGTAAAGAACAATTACAGTGCCGTTTACAATCTGAAACAGGATGAAAATCTGGCATATTATGAGGATTCGCCGATCATGGTGGATCATGAATTGACCGCCGATGAAATTCAGCAGGTCAAGGATGCCTTGAAAGATGTACTGAGTAATGATTCGGAAGCTATGGCAGAACTGAATGCAGCGGAAGGCGCATCTGACACCGAGGAAGGCACATGGACTGACCTGCAGAAGCAGTATATCGAACTGCAGAATGGCAAGCTGGTATTTGGCCTGATGCACTACTTCGACTATGATTCTCCTGTGTGGGAACTGCTTCTGTCACAGATGAGTCTGCAGGAAATCTCGGATCTGGTCTCTATGGGCGGCTATCGTACTGCCCCGGTCGACTCGATTGAAAAATCTGTTACGATGGACATCGATGGTCCTGCCGGCATGCAGCCCTTCCTGAGCTTTGGCATTGATATCAAGGCTGGCGTCGGCTACCCGACGGAAGTTGTGATTGCTTCAACATGGAATATTGATCTGGCAGAAGAAATGGGCAAGTGTGTTGGTCAGTTTGCCAACAGCCAGAATGTGTCCGGCTGGTATGCACCGGCTATGAATATGCACCGTTCTCCCTTTGCAGGACGTAACTTTGAGTACTATGCCGAAGATGGTGTTCTGAGCGGCGAGATGGGTGCAGCAGTCACAAAGGGCGCACGCCAGCAGGGTATCTGGGTTTATCTGAAGCATTATGCACTGAACGATCAGGAACTACATCGTGATCAGGGACTTTGCACGTTTGCAAATGAGCAGGCTATCCGTGAAATTTACCTCAAGCCTTTCCAAATCACAGTACAGAAAGGCGAGGCCACTGGTGTGATGTCAGCTTTCAATCTGATTGGCTATTATTGGGCTGGTGCCTCCCATGCTCTTTGCACAGATGTGTTGCGTAACGAGTGGGGCTTCCATGGAACTGTAATCACAGACTTCTACATGAATTGGGGATCTACTTATATGAATGCTCAGCAGGGTATTCTGGCAGGTAACGATCTCTATCTGAATCCGTTCCAAGGCGAGGCTGTTACTGTGGATATGCTTAAATCCAGTAATCAGCTCAGTCAGGCTGCTCACGTTGCAAGTAAGAACATTCTGTATATGAGTTCTCGCGGAACGATGAATACCCTCGTGCCGACTGGCTCTTGGAGACCGTTGTGGACATGGGGCAATGTAATCGCTGGTGTGCTGATGGCTGCAAGTGTTGTATTTCTGGTCGTTGGTATCATCAAGTACAAGAAAACCAAGACCTCAGATTCTGCAAATTGATGGATAAAAATCCTTATACAACGCTCTTTCTGAAAAGATCACTTGTATGAACGGATATCCAACCATTTGATTCAGATTTGGAACACGGCTATATGGTTTTACTGTATGACCGTGTTCTCTTTTGGAAACGGGACCGCGCAAACCTGCGGCGCGGCCCTGCTTCCAAAGGAAGATTCGTTTCCACAGAAAGGAGCTTTTCCCGTGAAGCATCAGGACATCATCGCAAAACTGAGCATTGAACAAAAATGCGCTCTGCTCTCCGGCAAAAACACATGGCAGACCCAGTATTACCCCAAGCAGGGAGTGCCAGCCATCTGGCTGTCGGACGGTCCTAATGGTCTGCGCAAGCAGGCGGGCGCGGCGGACCACCTCGGTCTGAACCCGTCCGAACCGGCCACCTGCTTCCCGACTGCTGCTACCATTGCCAACAGCTGGGACCCGGAACTGGGCGAACAGGTGGGCAGAGCGCTGGGCGAAGAAACTGCTTCCTACCGGGTCAATGTCCTGCTCGGCCCCGGCCTGAACACCAAGCGCAGCCCACTGTGTGGCCGTAGCTTTGAGTACTTTTCAGAGGACCCATATCTCTCCGGTAAAATGGCCGCAGGCTATGTGCGCGGTATTCAGTCTACGGGCGTTTCAGCCTGCCCGAAACATTTCGCCGTCAACAGTCAGGAACTGCGCCGTATGGCGAACGATTCCATTTTGGATGAGCGCACCCTGCGGGAACTGTACCTGACCGGGTTTGAAATTGCCGTGAAAGAGGGCAAGCCCAAAACAGTTATGACCTCGTATAATAAAATCAACGGCGTGTATGCCAACGAGAACGAGCATCTGCTTGATATCTTGCGCAAAGAGTGGGGATTTGACGGTGTTGTCGTCACCGACTGGGGCGGGGCGAACGACCATGTGGAAGGTGTGAAAAACGGCTCCACACTGGAAATGCCCGCGCCGGGTCTGGGCGTAGCCCGCCACCTGCTAAAAGCCGTGGAAAATGGGGAACTGAGCGAGCAGATCATTGACGAACGTGTGGACGAACTGCTGGAACTGGCTCTTTCTACGGATGAATCCATTGCAAAGGCTTCGAGAAAATTCGATGAAGCAGCACATCACCAACTGGCCCGGAAAGCTGCCGCTGAGAGCATCGTCCTGTTGAAAAACGAAGAGGACATCCTGCCTCTGAAGAATGGCAAAAAGGTTACACTCATCGGCGATTTTGCCCAGAACCCGCGCTATCAGGGGGCGGGTTCCAGCATGGTAAACCCCACCAGAGTGGATAACCTTGCCGATCTGGCCGAAGCTGCTGGTCTGAACCTTGTGGGCTATTGCGCCGGATACGAGCGAAACGGCAAACCGAATAAGGCATATCTTGCCGAAGCTGTGGCGCAGGCAAAGCTGGCAGATATCGTGCTTCTCTGCGTTGGTCTGGACGAATCCAGCGAGAGCGAAGGTCTTGACCGTACCCACATCTGCATCCCGGCGGTGCAGAAGGAACTACTGGATGCTGTGGCAGCAGTCAATCCGAACGTGGTGGCCGTGGTCAGTGCGGGCAGTGTCATTGAGACCGACTGGACGGCAAAATGCAAGGCTGTTGTACATGGTTACCTCGGCGGTCAGGCCGGAGCTGGGGCAATGCTGGATGTGTTGACCGGTTGGAAAAATCCTTGCGGTAAACTGGCTGAGACCATCCCGCTGAACTATACGGACACGCCCGCCGCGAACTATTTTCCCGGCAAAAAGCGTAACACGGAGTACCGCGAAGGACTGTACATCGGCTACCGCTACTATGAGACCGTGGACAAAGCCGTGCGCTATCCCTTCGGCTATGGCCTGAGCTATACCACGTTTGCCTATTCCGACCTGAAAACAGACACAGACAAGGTCACGTTTACCATCACCAACACCGGTGAAAAGGACGGCGCAGAAATTGCACAGCTGTACATCAGCAAGCCGAATGCCGAAATTTTCTGCCCGGCAAAGGAACTGAAAGGTTTTGCCAAGGTGTTCCTGAAAGCAGGCGAGAGCAAAACTGTTACTATCAAGATGGACGACAAGGCGTTTCGTTATTGGAATGTCAAGACCGACCACTGGGAGACTGAGGGCGGCGCATATCAGATTCTGATCGGTGCCAGTGTGCAGGACATCCGTCTGCACACTGAGGTGGAAATCAGCGGGACAAATGCCCCGAACCCCTATGAGGGCAGAGGACTGCTTCATTACCAGACTGGCGACATCAAGAACGTGCCGACCGCAGAATTTGAAGCCCTGCTGGGCCATCCGGTGCCGGAGGAAAAGCCGGTCATTGACCGCACGATGACGCTGGGTGAGCTGAACCATAGCCGCAGCCCGCTGTGCTGGCTGATTGCCGGGGTATTGACATTGTTGTTGCGTTCCGGTGAGAAAAAGGGCAAGCCAGACCTGAACATCCTGTTCCAGTACAATATGCCGCTGCGCGGACTTGCCCAGATGACCGGCGGCATGATCGGAGACGAAACCGTGAACGGTCTGGTGCTGGAAGCCAAGGGATTCTGGATTATTGGTATCCTGCGGGCGCTGGTGGGTCTGGTGCAGAACTTTGTGGCGAACAGCCGCTATCAGGCAAAGCTGGACGAACAGTCCCGCTGAATCAGGAGGAATCTTATGAATTTTTGGAATGATTTTGCGGCCAAGCATCCTGCCGCAGCCAAATGGGTACGCGAGGGCGGTCTGTTCGTCATTGTGTCCAACCTCATCACGGTCTTCAAATATCTGCTGTTGCAATTCCTGCCCAAAGCCTTTGTCAGCCTGCCGGTGGTGGACTTCGGCTGGCCGGGTATCGACATCACCCTATTCGGGGAGACCTTTAAGTGGAATATCCTCGGCTATGACGCGGCCCACGGCGGTCTGCCCTACTTCTGCGCCTACATAATCGCCATGGTTATTGGCGAGTGCATCAACTTCCCGATCCAGCGCAACTTTGTGTTCCGCAGCAAAGGCAACCTCGCAAAGCAGATTGGCTGGTATGTGCTGGCCTTCTGCATCATCACCTGCATTGTCAACTCCATCAACTGCATCTGGGTGGCCGTGGCTGGTCTGCTGGTGCCGGATTTCATTTATAACATTGGTACGACTGTGCTAAACGGTGGCATCTCCATGGTGATTTTCTTCTTTGTGAATAAGATCATCTTCCCGGAGGGAGCGGGAACGAAAGCAGCCTGACGCACACAGGCCGCAGTTTCTGAATTATTTGCAACTTTCCAATTTTCTCCTTCATAACGGCTTCCACAGAATCCTATGAACTAAGATGGGTTCTGTGGAAGTTTGTTTTTATAAAAACATCTTGCAATCGCTCTTGAACTATGGTATATACATTATACGAAACAAAATTGCAAATAAACGAATTGCCGTTTGCCGTTCCATGATGTATAAAGTGAGGTGCCTGCCATGACTGCCGTGATCTACGCCCGCTATTCTAGCGACAACCAGCGTGAAGAATCCATCGAAGGTCAGATTCGGGAATGCACGGCCTATGCCGAAAAGAATGGCATCACCATCGTCAAGCACTACATTGACCGTGCTATCTCTGCCAAGACAGACAACCGCCCGGAGTTTCAGCAGATGATAAAAGACAGCGACAAGAAGCTGTTTGATATCGTTCTGGTCTGGAAACTTGACCGTTTTGCCCGGAACCGCTACGACAGTGCCCGGTACAAGACTCAGTTAAAGAAGAACGGTGTCAAGCTCATGTCGGCTACCGAGATCATCTCCGACGGACCGGAGGGCATCATTCTGGAATCGGTGCTGGAAGGTTATGCTGAGTATTATTCCGCTGACCTGTCTGAAAAGGTCATTCGTGGCATGACCGAAAACGCACTGAAGGGAAAGTTCACTGGCGGTGCCATTCCCTTTGGCTACATCATCAACGCAGACCACCGCTTTGAAATCGACCCGTTGACTGCTCCCTTTGTGGCAGAAACCTTCCAGCGGTACAACGATGGTCAGACCATGCGGGAGATCCGGGACTGGCTGAACGAAAAGGGCATCAAGAACAAGCGTGGCGGGCCGATGTCCTTTAACACCATCCAACATATGCTGAGCAACCGCCGCTATATTGGTGAGCTGAAATACCGTGATATCCTGATTCCCGATGCGATTCCACCTATCGTGTCGGTGGAACTTTTCGATGATGTACAGGAGAAAATGTTGAAAAACAAGAAAGCCCCTGCCCGAAGAAAGGCAGAGGACGACTATCTGCTCACCACCAAGCTGCACTGTGGTTACTGCGGGGCGTTGATGTTTGGCGAAAGCGGCACGAGCCGGACGGGCGAAGTCCACCGCTATTATAAATGTGCTACTGCCAAAAAGCACAAGGGCTGCAAGAAAAAGACCGTCCGTAAGCAGTGGCTGGAAGATCTGGTGGTCAACCAGACCATGCAGCTTGTTAAGGACGATGCCGCTATGGAATCTATCATCGCCAAGGTGATGGAACTGCAAAACAAGGAGAATACCAACATTCCCCTCTATGAGAAGCAGCTCCGGGATGCAGAATCCGGTATCCAGAATATGCTCAATGCGATTCAGGCCGGTATCCTGACCAGCTCCACCAAGGAGCGGCTGGAGCAGCTGGAAGAAACCAAGCGTGAGCTTGAAGCCCGTATTGCGGAAGAAAAGCTGGCGAAGCCCAAGGTCACGGAGGAGTTCATCCGGTTCTGGCTGCTGCGGTTCCGCAAGCTGGACATGAGCCTGAAAGACCAGCGGCAAGCGTTGGTGGATACGTTCATCAATTCGATTTATCTGTATGATGATAAGGTTTTGATCACCTTTAACTATAAAGAAGGGACACAGACCATCACATTTGAGGAAGCGGTCCAAGCCGCATCAAAGGGAAATGGTTCGGATTTGGATTGCATTCCTGCACCATGACGGATATTCTTACAGCATCTAAGATGTTGCAGAATGTCCGTCTTTTTTTGTTTGCTAAATAGCGATATCACAAGGGGCGTAGTTCACAACTACGCCTTTTCTTGTATTCACCGACACATCGGGTGTCGGCAGAGGAAGGTTCTTGGGAATCTCGATGGTGCCCACGCAGTTATAGTGAATGCGGAGCCGCTGCTCCCACACACCGTTGACTTTCTCTGCATTGAACACTTCGATTTTTTCCACCAGTTCATTCAGCATCCGGGGCGTCAGCTTTTTGGCTCTGGTGTACTTGCGAACCAGACTGATGAACATATCCGTTGTCATGGAACGGTTGGTCTGCTTTTCGATTTCAGAGCGGAGCTTTTTGATTTTCTCGCTCAGTTCCTTTTGCTCGTCCTCATAACGCCGGGACATCTTGGCATAGCGATCATCTGACAGCTTGCCAGAAATGTTGTCCTCGTAGATACGTTCAAAGAGAACATCCAGTTCTTCGTCACGGGCAAGGAGTTTTTTCAGCTCTTTTTCTTTTAACCGGTGTTCGGTATCAGCTGCCTGCTGGGAGTGTCCGATTACAGCCTTTACAAATTCATCTTCATAGAGGCTGGCAAACTTGGTCAGCCGCCGAATCTCCCCCAACACCACTTCTTCCAGAAAGTCTACCCGGATGTAGTGGGTGGATTGGCAAGTGCCACGGTTGCCCTTGTAGTTGGAGCAGTTGAAATACTTGATTTCCGGGTTGCCCTGATTGAAGTGGAAATGCAGATTGCAGCCGCAGTCTGCGCAGACAAGCAAGCCAGAGAACATATTGTGTTCTCCGTTGTTGGTACGGCGTTTGCGCATTTTTCCGCGCTTCTGCTGTACCTGCTCAAACACGGCACGTTCAATAATTGGCTCGTGAATATTTTGGAACACAACCCAATTCTCCGGGGCGTTATGAATCCGCTTCTTATTCTTGTAGGATTTGGAGTAGGTTTTGAAGTTCAGAATATCCCCACAATACTCCTGCTGGTACAGAAGATGGGTAATCGTGGAGCCATTCCACTTGGTGGCGGGGCGCGTCTTGGTCTTTCCGGGACGGCCGATGCCTTTCTGAATCCAGTAGGCCTGCGGCGTCAGGATGCCTTCCTTTTCAAACTGGGTGGCAATCTGTTCTGTGCCGAAGCCCTCCAACGTCATATCAAAAATGCGCCGGACAACTTGTGCAGCTTCTTCATCAATGACCCAATACTTGGGATTGTTCGGGTCCTTGATATACCCATAGGGAGGAAGTCCCATCGGTTCGCCGGAGTTGCCTTTGATTTTATTACTGATACGGCGTTTCTTGCTGATGTCGCGGGCATACCACTCATTGAACAGGTTTCGGATGGGTGCCAGTTCGTTTTCTCCCTCGGCCGTGTCGATGTTGTCCGAAACGGCAACAAGTCGGATGTCATGGTCCGGGAAAAATTCTTCTGTCAGCCGTCCGACCTCAATATAGTTTCGGCCCAGACGGGAAAGGTCTTTGACGAACACAGCGGCGGCTTTCCCTTGTTCAAGCTGCTGCATCATTTCAACGAAACCGGGACGGTTCATGGTCACGCCGGAAATGCCATCATCCAGAAAGTGAACCAGATTGGTATAGCCTTTTTCCTTTGCAACTTTGGTGAGCAGTTTCTTTTGGTTGCCGATGCTGTAACTCTCGCCCTCCAAATTATCATCACGGGAAAGACGCTCATAGAGAAAAGCGGTTGCTTCACGGGATTTCTTGTTACTCGACTGTTTCATACTCGCTCCTTTCTTGGGACAGTCGAATAGCAAATTCACTTGTACACCTATATTATAACACAATCCGCTTTCTCTGTCCGCTGCCTCCCGAAAGGTCATTATAATTTTTCGCTTTCGGATTTCATCAGCCGGAGAAGAACTTCTCCTAAGGTCTGGGAGCTTTCTTCTTTGAACACCGGCTCAACGATAAAGGAGCGATTGCCAATACGATAAGTCGAATCCAGAGTAAGCATCTCTGGATTTTTTGTTTTTTCCGGGTTTGTCTTTTTCGCTTGCATCGTAAAAATCCCCTTTCTTAAAAATCAAAAAATGAGCCAACGGATGGCTGCTGGCAGCAGCCCACGGGAATCTCACCCCTGCATTCCTCATGCAGCCCTACTCATTGCCTGCGACGCTCTGAACGCTCGGACTTTGACGGTAAGGGAGTATCAGCCTGCCTGTATGTCATGGCCCGCAAGCAGCCGCGCTTGCATTGCGGCGTGGTGATGATCGCTCCACTTTTCAGAGAAAAGCATCGTGGCGCACCCGCCGTCCGGCTCGATACAGACAGCAACGTATCCGTTTGCCCTATGATGCACCGCCATTGTCCTGCGGGCATATTTTTCAAGGTCCTGTTCCGAAACGTGGAAAGGGTCAGACCGTTTCGGCTTTGGTTACAATAGAAGAAATCAGTTTGATTTCCAGATGGCGTTTCATGTACTCGTCTATGCACACATGAGGCTGACCGTGCTTGTCATAGAGAATGCCTGTACAGAGCTTGTTGATATAACCTCTGTAATGTCGCAAAACCTGTTCAACTGCATCGGTGTCCCCAGCGCAGGCGGAGCGAATCACCGAGAGCGGTAAAAAATCTCTGCTCGTGTGTTCATAGGAGTTCATTTACGCCTAACCTCCCTCCGGCAAGTGCGCCTTTAGCTTTTTTCGCAGCTCGTTCAGCGTTTTTGTCCGGTGGCGCTGTACAGCACTCCGGGACATTCCCATGAGGTCGCCAATCTCACCGTCGCCCAGTTCCAGAACACAAAACAGAATCAGAATGCTTTGTTCTTGCTTCGGCAGGGCGGCAAACGCGTTGGCAACAAGCTCATTGTCGATGTGCAGATCACAGCCGTAGGATGAAAATACAAATTCTTCACTCGGATAATGGTCTACACTCGTGAGCTGCCCCAGTTCTTCCATCGACAGAACGCTGAATGACTTTTCACGGTCAAGCAGGCGTTTTTTGTTTCGGTGATAGTTCCGGGCCTCATTTCGCAGCACCGCTTTGCAGAACGCATCGAATCGGTACTGTTCGCCATCGTTGCGAGGGATAGCTTCCATCTTCTCACCCCCTTTCCGTGGGGATGTCGGGTGGATTTTTCCCTTTCCGCTAATATGACACCTGAAACACCCGATTCTGCCCGCTTTTTTGAAAATTTCCAAAAATATTTTTGAAACAGGCAGCTTTTCAGGCGGCAATAGAAAAGCCCAGCAGACCGAAAACGGCCAACCGGGCATAATGGCAGCACGAAACGCGCAGTACCTACATCGTATAGTACATAGTAAAAGCCCTGCTGACCCTGTGCGGGAGCAAGGCTTTTTTTGACAGTTCAAAGCTGGGCGTTCGATAGAATATCAGGCGCATGGCAGCATCCTCCTATGGCCGCCATACGGACGATGAAACGCTTTGATAAGCAAAAAGAGCCGGCGGCCTTGATTTTCTCAAACACCGCCGGTTCAAAATGGGCGCAAAGAGTCACCTGCTCCAACCAACGGCTTTTTTATTTCCCCTTAGTCGGGGCAGGTTCTCATCATATACTGAAAAAAAGAACCGATAATCACAAGTGAATTCACCTTGTGCATTACCGGCTCTGCGTCTGTGCGTCTGGCTCTTTGATAACAGATATATTCAGTTGTCGTGCGGAGATCAATGTTTCATGCTTGCATTTGGGACAGTACAACGGGAAGTTTTCAAGAACTGTATCTTCTCGTATTCGTACTCGCGTTTTGGAATCGCATACTGGACACAATATCCATGTTTCGATCATTGCTTTGTACCGTCATTCTTGCAGTTCTTGAAACCACGCATAGCAGCCCAAATGCCGATAACAATGATATATGCACAGATACCCAGCGCGACAATAGTTATTTCCGTGCCATAGTCCGAAATAGTGATATTCTGTATCGCCGGGATGGCCCGAAATTGAATGTACGATGTCAAGGCCAGCAACCCAACATCGACGAAAATCATAAGCAATCCAGTCTGCTTGCTTACCTTTTCCTTATCGTATTTCGCACGTTCTTCGGGGCTTTTCGTATTAAATCCTGAAACCAACATACTTC
This sequence comes from uncultured Faecalibacterium sp., assembly GCA_934525405.1. GTDB lineage: Bacteria > Bacillota > Clostridia > Oscillospirales > Ruminococcaceae > Faecalibacterium. The sequence continues at coordinate 97,635 of CAKSZF010000002.1, read as the reverse complement.
CTTTGCCCGTCAACAAGATAATCGTAGCGATAATAGCGATTGCCACAATCACCCACATAATCCAGATAAACCACATAATCAAAACTCCCTTCAATCCTTGATTAAACTTTGTAATATAAATACTGACCTTTTTTGTCTACCCACGTCACCATTGCTAAAAACAACAGTAAAATGATTGCACAGGCAATCCAACTCCCGATAAACAAAGAACTTGGGAAAAATCTCAACAACAAATATGCCGTTCCGCAGGTAACTACAACTCCAATCAATGCTGTCAAAATCGCTGGTAGGCTTTGCTTGATAATGTGGGTGACATTCTCCCATTCAAAATTTGGGAAAATAAGATTTAAGATGTAGCCTATCATTCCAATCAGCACCGAACATAGCAAAGGAAAAGCATACCCCAGCATAGCTTTAGGGAAAGACCATTGCAAATACAATGCCATGATGGTATTCAAAACAAAAATTGTCGGTACAGACATTGAGAGATGGTGCAGCAGCTTTACTCGAAAGAGGCTCTTTGCCGCAATGGGTAAGGATTTCAGTATTTCAATCTGTTTCCCCTCGATAGAAATACTGACATAGGTTGTGCAGGATATTGTTGTCAAGATAGAAAAAGCATATATGAACAGCACATCATAATCAGCAAAAGGCACCTGAAAATATTCGGCCAACTGATAAATGTATGGTGTGATCTTATCCGACATTAAAACAACCAGCAGAACAAAGACCGCAGCAAAAAGCAATCCGCAGGCGGTATTGGTTAGATATACTGGAAGCGAAAAATAACGTGTGCGCTCTCTTTCTAAAAGAGCAGATACCGGGCTGTGCTGTTCCGTGGTTTCTTTGTTCCAATCGACGGGCTGACTTTTTGAGCCTTGTATTGCATCATTGCTATACCAGTTACGAAATATTTTGATTAGACCATAGAGCAGAGTAACGCCTATCAGGAATACCCCGCCGAAGTATAAACCTATCAACAGATAGTCCCCGTTAAGCAATCGGTGAATATACCGGCCTGCATAAAGTGTAAAAGTCGAGGTAGAAATAACATCCCCAAAATTTCCGGCAGCTATATCAGGGAATTTGCAGAACATAAAGATCATAAATGCAAACAAAACCAGAATAGCCGCCGCTGCCTTTAGTCGGGCGATACGAGCAGAGGAACTTTTCAAGATGCGGTAAATCTGTGTTCCGATCATTGTTCCCAAAAGGCCGGGAATGACAGGAAAGAGGATTGTTATTTCAAGCACAATTAGATAAAACGGAAATCCCATATCTGCGGTCAGGCCAAACAGCACCATCATAGGAAGCAGCAGAGCCGCAGTAAGGGCTACTTCAACTATAAACAAGACACTCAATTTTGAGAGTATCAATGTACGCAGCGGAATTGGAAGCGCAAGCACACTGTCAATGTTAGTATCGCTAAGGAGCAGGCCGCTTCCCCAAAAAACACTAATCGCAATATTGAGTATCACGCAGATTAGCGCCATAGGAACAACAAGTTCTATGACTACTTCTTCCAACGACCACGCAATAGAATAAATGATTTTCAAGGAGTAAATCAGGTATGCAAGCAATCCCATTAGGATCGCGGCTATAAGCATATACAAAGTGATCGTTTTTGTGCGGTTCTTTGTATCTGCATATCGAAGCTGATTGGCATGAGATAGCTGCAAAAGATTATTCCTTAGTAGGGGTAACAGAAATTTCATCGCCATTCATCTCCATAAATACTTCTTCCAAACCCTTTGTTCCAACGATTTCTGTTGTCCTGCCGGAATACAGTAATTGTCCATGCTTAATAACGGACACTTTATTGCACACCTTTTCTACCACATCAAGAATATGGCTTGAAAACAGAACGGAATTTCCACTTGCACAGAGTTCTTTCATCTGCTCTTTCAGGATCACAAATGCCTCCGGGTCTAATCCGACGAAAGGTTCATCCAATATCAGCAGTTTAGGCGTGTGTGAAAAGGCGGCAATCAGCGCAAGTTTCTGTTTCATGCCGTGGGAGTAAGAGGAAATCAAGTTATTCAAATGCGGCCCCATCTGAAAAGCCAAGGCCAATTTCTCGAAGTTTTGTTTCCGCATCTTGGACGGTACTTCGTAAATATCACAGATAAAGTTGATATACTGCAATCCTGTCATATACTCGTCAAGCTGGGGATTATCTGGCACATACGCCATCTTCTGCTTACAAGCCAACGGTTCTTTTAGGACAGAAGTTCCATCCAAAAGGATTTCTCCCTCGTCAATGCCGATGATACCTAAACAGGCTTTCAATGTTGTGGTTTTGCCAGCTCCATTCTTTCCGATGAAGCCCATTATGTCGCCATCTTCCACGACAAAACTAAGGTTGCTTACAGCCTTTTTCGCACCGTAGCTTTTGGATAAGTTCTTGATTTGTAACATAGCATTCCTTGTCTTTATTTAGAAAAATTTCAAAATGAAACTCAAAAAAAAATAACCGTTCCGCCACCAAAGTTCTTGTTGGGGAAATTCACTTCATCCCCAAATAAATCATGATGCCCGTTGCTACGAATGCAACAACAGCCATGATATAGTACATATACGGCTTTGCATTCTCTTTCTGCCTTACGGTAAAGCCAGAAATGAGGTTCAGCAGGACGCAAGCCACAGGGACGCCGAACACTACAACATTGCGGGGCCAGAAAGAATTTGCAACTCCGGTAGAATCAAAGTGGACGGGGATAGACGCCGGCAGGCGGTTATAGAAAGCGAGAAAGACTACCAGCGTCAATGCACACAAAATGGTGCTGATAACAATATGCTTCGTTGCGGACTTCATAAGTATTACCTCCTTTAATTGCTTCGTTTCCTCTTAAAATAGAGGACAAGCGAATAGACCAACGGGACAATGCCAACCAGAAAAATGATTAGCGGAACGGTTACAAAAACAAGATTGTGTAGTGGATGAAGAATGCTGACAATACCGGCTAATATCCATGTGTAGCCGCCCAGCCGATGCGTCTTGTACCAGCCTTCTTCATCATTGAATAACCATGGAAACTTTAGCCCGATATAGGGGTTGATGTGGTTTTTGGGGAAATAATTGCCGCTGACAATAAATAAAATGCCAATAAAGACATACCAATAAGTATCTTGCATAGTCTTAGCGGGAAAAAGTACGGAATATACCTGCGGGATCAAATATACAACTCCCGCAATCGGCATAATCCATTTACCCAAAGATACTAACGCCTTGGCTCCGTTTGTCGAAGCGATTTTGATACTAAGCGCAAGGTTCAGAACAATATTCAGCAAAACGGCAATCACATAGAGCAGAATATAGTTTTCGTTGCTGGCCTCGCCCATGTGGGACAGAGCGAATGCTACGATGGACAAAATAATGCAAATTGTACTTGTCAGAAACAAGGTTCGTTTATTTTTGGGGTTCATCTTTATCCTCCTGAAATTGCATAAGCCACATGACAACACTTTCAAATACCGATGTATTGATTTCATAATAGATGTATTTCTGATAGCGTGTTTCAAAAATCAAATCAGCCTTTTTTAGAGTGGAAAGGTGGTATGAAATAGTGGCATTAGTCAAGTCAAATTCTGCGGCAATTTCACCGGCTGACATCTTCCGTTTTTGTTTTAGTTTCAGTAGTATCTCCCGTCGGACAGGATCACTTAATGCTTTGAAAATATTAGGTAAACTCACAGTGCTTTCACCTTTGCCCCCCCTGTTATTTTGAAAAATCTCTAAATGATATTTTCATTGTAGCACAATAAGAAAGAAAGTCAACACTCATTTTGAAAATTCTCTAAATGGCTTTCTTATGGGCTGTTCAGGATGGCCCAGATTAGTCTACTCTGGTGTCATGGTTATGTATTGCCATAATCAAATAAACATGAATTATAAAATGTAGACAGAACGGACATAGCAACATTTCGCCAATCGCTCATGAACTATAAAATGTATATGGGTGATGCAGAATGGCGAAAATTGAGGACTGTCCCGGCTTTGAAACGTTCGGAGCGGATGTCAAGGCAGCTCGAAAGGCAAAACAACTTTCCCGCAGTGCGCTGGCTGACATGATACATTGTGACAGCCGGTATCTTGCGAACATCGAAAACGAAGGCACGCTGCCCAGCCTGCCGGTGGTGATTCAGCTGATAAAAATATGTGGTCTGCCCGTGGAGCGGTACTTCAACCCGGAACTCATGCGGGAAGAAAGTGCGGAACGTCAGCGGGTCAGCCACAAGCTGCAGCTTTGCCCGGAAGAATACTTACCCATCGTAGAAGGTGCCATTGACGGTGCCCTGCGAATCCATGAACAGGAAAAAGAGCCCGCGTGTGTCTGATTGCCACGCATGGTCATTGAGAGGATGCAAAAAGCGTCCTCTTATTTTTTTGTATTTTGCGGGCAAAACGGGGATGTTGTGGTGTCATAGTAGTGGGGAGAGGTAACGTAGCAAGCATAGGGAGTGTAGCCACTCCCTGCAAAAATGCTTGCTGGGGAGTACCCCAGACCCCCAAGAAACGAGGTGAAACTATGACGAACCGAACCCGAAAAATTGTTCTGCGTGTTCCCGTGACGCCGGAGGAACGGGAACTTATCCGGCAGAAGATGGCTCTGCTGCACACACGGAATTTTTCTGCCTACGCCCGGAAGATGCTGATAGATGGTTATGTTGTCCACATCGACACCACCGACATCCGGGCGCAAACCGCCGAACTGCAAAAGATTGGTGTCAACGTCAATCAGATCGCGCGGCGGCTGAACAGCATGGGGCCGCTGTACACACAAGACGTTGCGGACATCAAGGGAGCATTGGCGCAGATATGGCAGTTACAAAGATACATCCTATCAAGTCAACGCTGAAAAAGGCATTGGACTACATCGAGAATCCGGCCAAGACGGACGAAAAAATGCTGGTGTCCTCCTTTGCCTGCTCCTACGAAACCGCCGACATCGAATTTGAACTGCTGCTGTCACAGGCCATGCAGAAAGGCAACAATCTGGCCCACCACTTGATACAGTCTTTTGCGCCGGGCGAAACCACGCCAGAGCAGGCCCACGAAATCGGCCGGCAGCTTGCAGATGAAGTCCTGCAAGGCAAATACCCGTATGTGCTGACCACACACATTGACAAAGGGCACGTCCATAATCACATCATCTTCTGTGCTGTGGACATGGTGAATCAGCGAAAGTATGTTTCCAACCGACAAAGCTATGCCTACATCCGGCGCACCAGCGACCGGCTGTGCAAGGAATACGGCCTATCCGTGGTAATGCCCGGTCAAGACCGGGGCAAGAGCTATGCCGAGTGGGATGCACACCGCAAGGGCACAAGCTGGAAGGCGAAGCTGAAAGCTGCCATAGATGCAGTCATCCCGCATGCCAAGGATTTTGACGATTTTCTGCGGCTCCTGCAGGAGCAGGGCTATGAAGTCAAGCGAGGCAAGTATATTTCGTTCCGTGCGCCCGGACAGGGGCGGTTCACTCGCTGCAAAACGCTGGGCGAAGCCTACACCGAAGAAGCTATCACCGAGCGCATCAAAGGGCGGTTTGCGGAGCGGAAGCCCAAAGAAAACCGCAAAATTTCGCTGCGGATTGATTTGGAGAACAGCATCAAGGCCCAGCAGTCCGCAGGGTATGAGAAGTGGGCAAAACTCCACAATCTGAAACAGGCTGCCCGGACGCTGAACTTTCTGACGGAGCATGAAATTGATAGTTATCCGGATTTGGAAAGCCGGGTGGCCGAGACCACCGCCGCCAGCACCGAAGCTGTCGCCGCATTGAAAGCAGCAGAGCGCCGGCTTGCAGAAATGGCCATGCTGATAAAGGATGTTACCACCTGTAAAGAATTGCGTCCACTGGTGCAGGAATACCAGCGGGCAGCTGACAAAAAGCTGTTCCGACGCAAGCATGAAGGCACCCTGATTCTCTATGAAGCGGCGTCCAAGACCCTGAAAGAGCAGGGCTTTCAAAAGCTGCCCGATCTCTACGCTCTGAAAGCCGAGTATAAGCAGTTGGCCGAGCAGAAAGACCAGCTGCAGCGGCAGTACAATGATGCCAAACGCCAGATGCAGGAATATGACATCATCAAGCAGAACGTGGACGGCATCCTGTGGACAACACCGGGAAAGGAGCAGGTGCAGGAACGGTAAGCTGCGCAAGTTTTCGCCACAATCGGCTGACAGTTCAAATAATATCTGCTATAATTAAAACAATGATTCTTAGAAAAAATCCTCAACTGGAAAGGAGATTTTTCAAATGGACAGCAACCTCATTCCGTATCAGCCTGTAATCTCCGATATTAAAAATTTGATTGCCGCAGGCCAGAACGTTGCCTATAATGCAGCCAACCGTGCAATGATTATGACCTACTGGAACATTGGAAAGCGCATTGTTGAAGAAGAACAGAGCGGTGCCGAGCGTGCAGAGTATGGCAAACGGTTGATTTCGATTCTGTCTGATGAACTTACGAAAGAATTTGGAAGCAATTATTCTGATAGAAGTCTCCGATACTACCGAAAATTTTATTTGTGCTTTCCCGACTTTGAGATTTGGAACACGCGTGTTCCGAATCTCAATTGGTCTCATTTTCGTGCGTTGTTACGTGTTCCTGATGAAGATGCTCGTGTTTGGTATATGAATGAAGCTGCCAATGAAAATTGGAGCGTTCGTACCCTTGACCGCAATATTGGCACACAGTATTATTATCGGCTACTCTATTCTCCGAAAAAAGAAGCCGTTATTGGAGAAATGAAAGAGAAAACGGCGGCAGAACCCAAGCATCAGTTTGAACTTCTCAAAAGTCCCATCGTGGCAGAATTTTTAGGATTTCGCACCGAAGATTCCTTTGCAGAGTCCGATTTGGAGTCTGCAATTCTTTCTCACATCCGGGACTTCCTCATGGAGATGGGAAAGGGATTTGCTTTCGTGGCCCGACAGCAGCACATTGTGACCGACACGGAAGATTACTACATCGACCTTGTGTTTTACAATATCGAACTGAAATGCTATGTTCTGATTGACTTGAAGATGGGCACGATAACCCATCAGGATGTCGGCCAGATTGATATGTATGTTCGGATGTACGATGAGCTTAAATGCAAAGAGGGTGATAACCCCACAATCGGCATTCTGCTGTGTGGCGAAACTAGCGAGGACATCGCACGATATTCCGTCCTGCATGATAACGACCATCTGTTCATGTCAAAGTATCTGACCTATCTGCCTACTAAAGAACAGCTGCGGGCAGAAATTGAACGCCAAAAGAACATTTTCTATATGCAGCATCCGAAGCTAGATGATAAACAATAACGCTCATAAAAACATTTAACTTTTATAGATATAGGAGGCAGTAATGAATGTTGAAAATTGTATAGAAGCACAATATCGTGAACTAATGGAGTGCAGTGAACCCAATGCAGAGTATGCGGACTTGTACAAAGCATTTACGCATCCGCATCTTCGAGAAATTCTTACAACTCTGCATCATGATTTGATTCTTCTTTTCAAAAGGATGAATGATCGTTTGCCCACAGGTGAGTGTGAAGCACACTTCTGGGCCGATGAGAGTCGAGAGCTTATCAGGCGTTTGGACATCATCAATGGACTTTTTGGGGCTCTTAAAGGAACTCCCCTTGCTTTCAATATCGATTCTTATTATGCCGATTTGTTTTTAAAATGTCGGGATTTTTTGCGTTCTAGCGGTGGTAGCGAGTTACCTCCCAATATGGCCAAAATAGACCTATATTATATGATTCCAATATTCACTCCCGTTTCAAGTGTTACAGTTTCTCATGAGCAACAGGAACTGACCTACCAATTAAAACTGGTTGGTGAGGGCTCTTATGCAAATGTTTTCAAATACAAAGATACTTTCTATAATAGATTTTTTATATTAAAGCGAGCAAAAAAGGGACTAGATTCAAAAGAGTTGGCGCGTTTTAGAAGAGAGTATGATGTAATGCGTACATTGTCCTCTCCGTATGTTGTTGAAGTTTATAACTATAACTCTGCCAAAAATGAGTATATTATGGAATATATGGATGATACATTAGATGGATATATTTCGAGCCATAATTCAACCTTAGACTGTAAGCAACGCAAGTCGATAGTTCGTCAAATATTACGAGCGTTTGAGTATATTCACTCAAAAGGTCAACTTCATAGAGATATAAGTCCGAAAAATATTTTAGTTAAACTTTATGAAGATACCATCGTTATCAAAATTGCAGATTTTGGACTAGTTAAAATCCCGAACAGTTCACTTACATCAGCAACTACAGAGCCTAAAGGCTATTTTAACGACCCAATTCTTGCGGTAGAAGGATTCAACACCTATAATATTGAACATGAAATATATGCACTGACGCGGATTGTATATTTTGTTATGACAGGAAAAATGAACACTAATAATATAGTTAATCAGTCCTTGAAAAAGTTTGTTGAAAAAGGATTAAATCCCGACCGCTCTAAGCGATTTAAAAATGTTTCTGAAATGCAAATTGAACTTGGCAATTTAACATAGAAACAGCCAAGTCCATCATCATTAAATCATTATGGCCCATATTCTTGTTTTGACATTCACACATTATTTCTCTATAATATAATGTGTGAATGTCAAGCGAGGCGATAGCATGAACAACATGGGCAAAGTAGAAAAAATGGTGCAGTCTGCCCCCAATGGTATCATTACGGCCGCACAGCTGACGAAAGCCGGCTTGCATCGGGGCTATCTGCATAATTTTGTCGAGAGCGGGGAACTGTACCGTTTCGGGCGCGGCCTGTATGTGCAGAGCAGTGCATGGAAAGATGATTTTTACCTGTTGCAGCGAAAGTATAGCCGCGGCATCTATTCGCATGATACCGCACTCTATCTGCTGGGCTATTCTGAACGCACCCCGGCAAGATACACTATGACCTTTCCCAAGGGCTACAATGCACCGTCCTTAAAGCAAGAGGATTTGATTGTCAAGCGCGCTATTCCAGAAAACTATGACTTCGGCATTATTGAAATCCAATCGCCATCCGGGAATCCCATTCGTGTTTACGATTTGGAACGGACGCTGTGCGACATCCTGCGCGACAGCGGGAGCGATATACAGATTGTGGGTGCGGCTATGAAACGATACGCCGCATCCAAAGACAAAGACATTCACAAATTGATGCAGTACGCGGAACGACTTCGTGTGAAGCCAAAAGTTCTGCGCTACATGGAGATTTTATTATGATTACAAAAATCCGATGCACTCACTATACCAATAGGAGATGATGATAATGTTTGGAACAATTATCATGGATTCTTATAAGTCTGATGAAATTGAGTTAATGTCCCAAAACATTGATCTTCTCTGTTCACCTATGGATTCATACGGATGGGCATCAGCTGGCATCTATTCATTTTGGGACTACTACACTAAAGAAGTTCTATATATTGGATTGGCTTCCGATTTATGCGTTAGATTCAGACAGCATAATGGGTTACTTCCTATCTCAGAAAACGCCTGTAAATTCAAACAAATCCAATCCTATTTTTCCCAGCATGAAAGGCTTGGGTATTCAATCTTGGTACAATCGCCTCTATCCCAGCCGATTGTCCATCGAAACAAGGAGCAGTATCGAAATTTTATGAATGCTCCTAAGGGTAGTCCTATTCCCAATTATGCAGGTGAAGAAGGCCTCGAGCATATTCGACAGGCTGAAGGACAGCTAATTGAATCATACAAGCAAATTGTTGGTACCGTTCCTCCATGGAACAAAATCGGCGGAGACGTATTCTCAAGAAAATATGCTACAAAGAACAATTATCTATATGTTGTCCGCGCTTTTTCCAATGGAACCCCTGACAATTATCTTGTGTCCAGAGCCACAATTCGAGAGTTGGCTGAAAATCCAACATACGAATGGTTTGAAGTGCAACTTCATGGCCTTCGCATGATGATGCTTTCATTAGGTATGTCATTTGAGCAAGCCGTTGCGCTCCAGATGAAGTTCAATCCGTACTTTGAAGATCAGTGGAATCGTATCGTAAGCAGTAAATATTTGGACAAAAATCTAATTATTTAATTCGATAAACATTTATAGTAAATCTCTATGGTCACAAGGCTGTACAAGTGGTTAATAGATACTGCTATTATATAGCAGTACCTCGAAGCTGCAGTCTACAATCCTGTTATTACAGAAAGGAGTGTATTTTACTTCCAGCAACTTGTAGCCAACAAAGTGAAAGAATCTTCCGATTTTTCCGCAAAAAATAATAGATACACTATAATTATCTACTAGTGAGGTTGATGGCTTTGTGAATTGCGCATATTGTAACGAAAAAACAAGTCCAACTAGAGAACATATTATATCTAGTTGTGTATTAGATTTATTTTCTGAATGTAACCTAACAATAGATTCTAGTCGAAATAAAGTATATCCGGCTGATCCAGTTGTTAATGATGTATGTGCAAAGTGTAACAATCAAAGACTTTCGTATATAGATACATACGCCAAAGAATTTATATCTCGATATTTTGTAAAGAAATATACAGCAGACACAAAGTTACAGATTGAATATAACTACGCTCTTCTGCAAAAAGTCCTCTTGAAATACGCTTTTAACGCTCTGCGGGCAGAGCATAAGGACGTATCGTTTTTTGACAGCCGAGTAAAACACTTCTTACTTAATGAAAATTCAGTTGAACCACTATCGGATATAACAGTGTTAGCAGGTCTGGCCGTTAATGTGTCTCCACTTCCAGACTTTTTGACGGGTAATCAAAAGATACGTTGGAGTTCAACACCAGCTTTTTTGACAGAAAGTCTTGTAGATGTACACACGCATACTTTTGATTCGTTGGAAAACAACTCAACACAGTCTTTTGATGGTCTAAAGTTGTCCTATATATTTCGATTTAATAGCGGAGAATTTATTATAATGTGTTGGGATACGCTCAATCCAAAGAGTGTAGAATCTCAAAAAATGATACAAAGAAACTATCCATTTACAATCTTGCCTCCTGATAAATCAGAGGCACAGCTGGTTCGCTGTACAGACACATTTACTTATAATATGTTTCCCATAATTCAAACATCTATTGGTCAGGGTGTATCTGATATTATATGGAGCGAAAAGACACGTAGACAAAAGGACTTTTGGAAAGAAGCCGAGGTGGAATGGAATGCTGAGGAAGAAAGAATAAAAAAAGAGAATCCCCGAAAATAAAAACAGCCGGACACAGCAGCAACAAGGCCACCGTGTCCGGCTATTTTCGTTTTGACAATGACACATTACTTTTGATGAAAATAATGTGCCGTTGTCAATCTAGCGGTATCACTCACCCACAAAACCAAACTTCTGTTTGTCGAAGTCGTATCGGTCATATTCTCCAACTTTGCAATGGTGCCATTCGCCAGCCGCCGCATCTCCGTGTCCATATTCGGCAGGGCCGCCCGCATCCGCGCCATCGTCCGGCGGCGGTCAGAAGTGTGGTACATACAAATCAAATTTTCTTCCTCTACACTAAAATTCATGTGTCAAACCTCCAATTCTTTAGTCTTTTCCCGTGGCGGCGATTGCTTGCTCTGTTCCTTTTTTGCGGCATCCAGTTGTGCCCGGATGGACGGCTTTTTCGGTTTGGCCGTGCGGGACTTTTTGGCTTTCGGTGCCTTTTCCTCGGCCTTGACCGCGGCGGCAAGATCCGTCAGAGAAATTTGTTCTCCGACCTTTGCTTTGGCCTCCAACTCACCCAAAGAGGGCGCATTGTTCAGCACACCGTCAATCATATTTTCATTTTGTTCTGTGGAAAGCTCTGCGGTACGCAGCGGATTTTCCTGTAAGAACTCCGGCACCTGTTGGAAACCTACACTGTCGCAGTAGTGGGCGGTGTCCTGCCCGTTCTGGTGCAGCACCACCACATCCGAAACGGACAGCGAGTGTCCCTTGAAGTCGGCCGGATGGTCAACATTGAACGTGCGATAGATGTCCTCCAACGTGGTGCCAGCAGCCAATGGTGCGGCGTATACTTCCGTGTAGTTGGCCTTGTCCACAGTCCGGCCAGCAGCCTGCAGGCGGTCGTAAGGTTCAAAACGGTAAACGCGGGTGGAATCCTCATTGCGCAGCTGGTAGATGGAAAAACTGTCCTGCTGCGGGGCCTCGAAGCCCGCCGCCGCGTATTCCTCCACGGTCATTCCGGCTGCGGCAGCTTCCTGCGCGATCTCGGCCTGCATCTGCGCCTTGTAATCCTGCAAGGTCTGGTCAAAGTCGGCCAGCTTGGGCGGTTCCGGCAAGTTGTATTGGCCTTGGTTGAGCAGCGGGCGGCAGTCCTGCACATAGGCGACAACAGCGTTGTAATAGGCGGTCTGTTCCGGCGAAATGTCCTGTTCCTCCTGCAAAGCGGTGGTGGCTGTCTGCTCCATGGCCGAAAGGTTGCAATGCTGTTTCAGATACGGAATAAACTCGGTCAGAACCATTTCGCGCTCTGCCTTGTCCTGTTCCCACGCTTCCGGGCCTTTGTTGTGCAGAACAAAATTTTTCCAGTTCTCATCTTTAGCGTAGTATTCGTGGTAACTCTGAATGTGCTAAACCAAAGAGCCCTCTCCGTCACCGAAATCCTGCCGCCCCTCGTAGTTGTCGGGCTGACCGTTCAGGGTAAAATCAATGCGGAATGCGGTCTTGTCGTACCAGCCGCCCGTGTAGCTGTCCTTTTCCCGTTCTGCGTGCTGGGCAGTGTCCAGTTCTTCAAAAACACGATTTGCCACGGATAGCGGCATAGTTTCGCCGTCCTGCAGCTTGTCGCTTTCGCTCCACAGAATCGTGACCGTAGGCTCTGCGGCGGGGTCTGGAATTTTAATGGGTGCGGGAAGTTCGTTGGCCTTTTCTGCGGCCTCTTGGAACGCCGCCAGCTTATCACCCAACAGGACTTCCGACACCGGGGCTGTCTGCCCCAGCAGATTAAGTGCTTCCTGTCCGGCATCCGACAGGGTCAGACCGGGTGCGTCCAGCTGCCCGCCGTCCAGAGCCTTTTTGTCCGGGCTGTATAGGGTGTAGTCATAGCCGGAATCGCAGGTCTGGATGAACAGGGTGCTGCCGTTGTCCAGCGCAAATGCGGCCTCCTGTGCAGCGGAAAGGTCTGCTTCCCGCTGCTGGCGCAGTTCTGCCAGATGTTCGTCCAGTGCGGAGATCAGCTCATGGGCCGCGCTGCGGATAATTTCCAGAGATGCTTTCAGTTCCGCCAGTTCCCGGCCGGAACTCCACCCGGCCACATACCCAAAGGAATACTCGGACGTGTCCAGCCCGTAGTGCTGGCAGACGGCATAGGCCACGCTTTCGGCTTCAAATGCTGAAATTTGCATTTGAAGCATTATGCCCATAATACAATAATGTTCATTTGTTAGTTTCCCTTTCATAATTTCACATTCTCTGTTGAAAAGATGCACATTATCAGGTATAATGCATTTTAAGGATAGTTGCTCTACTTGCCTACTCAGAAAAAATGTCTATGAGGGATAGCTCCTTTATGGTGTGCAGGTTGTTAAGACGATACAGAAAGGATGGAAATATTATGAGTGAAACAAGAACAATTACTATGAAAACGAACTTTGAAGGACTTATTCGTTTGCTAGCAGATGGTCTCTATAGCACTTCGGATATTTTTGTCCGAGAATTAATTCAAAATGGACATGACAGCATTGTTCGCCGCGAGGCTTTAAAGGAATCTTTTTACCAAGGGGAGATTTCTATTACCTATGACAGTTCAGAAAAAAGCATTACTTTTGCGGATAACGGAATTGGAATGGACGAATCTGATATTGAAAATTTCTTATCTGTTATTGGTTCTACAGGTACTGGTATCTCCAAAGGGGAACTAGAAGATATGTTTTCCGAGGAACTGATTGGCCAGTTTGGAATTGGGATGCTGTCCTCTTTTCTTGTGGCAAGCAAAGTTTGCGTTCAAACCCATAAAGTCAACTCAGATACTGCATATCAGTGGGTTAATTATGGTTCAACTGAGTGTGAGCTTTCTTTGATAGACAGAAAAGAGGTCGGCACCGCTGTCACGGTATTTGTTCGCCCGGATTTTACCTATTTACTGGATCGGCAAAAGCTGGAAGAAATCATCCGCCGCTATTGTGACTTTATTTCAGTTCCTGTCAAAATAAATGGCACTGGCCCTGTTAATGCAATTTTCGCTCCTTGGGATAAGGAATATCAAACTGCGGAGCAGGAAATGGATACCTACAGCACATTTGTCAATCGGCGTTTCCCTGACATGTCTATGGATGTATTCCCAATCAACATTAACAAACAGGTAGAGGGTAAGGAATATCGGGCACAGGGAGTTCTGTATATTTCCAATCAGCATTTGGCTGGCCTGAATTCTACTGGTACGCTGGACATCTTTGTACGGAAAATGCTTGTTAAGGAAGGAGATACCTCTTTACTTCCTACCTGGGCAAAATTTGTGCGCGGCGTTGTGGATAGCCCTGACTTGAGTCCCACTGCCGGACGTGACAACATCAACCAGGAGAACACAGCATTCAAAGTTATCCAGGCTGAATTAGGTGTAAAGATTATTGAAAGGTTGGAATACCTTGCAGAAAACCGTCTGGATAAGTTTTCCTATATTAACCAATGGCATCATGACCATCTGAAGGGTATGGCCATGGTTAATGAAGACTTTTTTAGCCAGGTTGCAGATCTTTTGCTTTTTGAGACAAACCAGGGAGATGTATCACTGCAACGGTATATCCCCATGAACCCTTTGATAGAAGGCAGAAACCCTATCTACTACTTTTCCCATTATGACAGTGCGGCACAGTATTATCGTATGGCAAACGAAAAGGGTCTCGTTGTCATCAATGCAGGACGCAATTATGATGAAGAGCTTCTGGAAAAATACGGGGAGCACCATCCGGAAGTTACACTGGAAAAACTCAATGTATTGGACAAAGGGATCTTTTTTGATGAGCTTTCAGCAGAAGAGCGGCTGCAATTCCGGCGTTTGGAAGAACGGATGAGTTACCACCTTAACCATGACCTAGGATTAAATATCGTGCTTAACACGAAGCTTTATGCCCCGAAAGCTGTTCCAGCTGTCATTATTGAAACAGAAGTCTCCAAGACAGACAGGGAATTGCAGGATCTCCTGAACACGCCCTCTTTGCGCATGAATTTTGGCGATGCGTTCCGTAGCATACAGGAACGTATTCATAACCGGCCTGTGCAGCTGGCTTTGAATGGACGGAATACCCTTATCCAGCTTCTTTCAAAAGCAAATCTGGATTCCGTCGTAACTTCTACGGTGATGACGTTGCTTTACAATAATGCCTTGATTTATTCTCACCGGCTGGACGAACGCAACATGAGTATTGTGCATGACAATGTTGCCCAGATCATGACGATGCTTATAGAAACGCAACATGAGAACCTCGACTTACGCGATGAACTCTTGAAACTGCGAAAAGATATGCAAGTGAAAAACGCCAGCAATATAGTTAACGGCAGTAAACATATCCTTATGTTTATGATCACGCCTTTTGCCGACGAGTACAGATCCGTAGAGTTAGCTGTCCGCCGGGTCTTTGAACAGGCTCCGTTTTGTTTTGAGGTCTGCCTGGCCAGGGATAAATACAATGCAGACACTTTAGTAGAGAACGTTAAATCACATATCGCCGCTGCACAGTGTTTTATAGCGGAAATCAGTGATTTGAACCCCAACGTTATGATGGAAGTTGGCGGAATTTTAATGAGCGGGGATAAACGACCGGTTTTCGTACTCTGGGATACACATTCCACGCTAAGAAAACCCGCTGACTTTGGGGACTGGCTCACCTTTTCTTACAGCGGCAGGTCTAGTTCACCAGACGAATTAGTAAATGAGATTACCAGCCATCTAATTGAAGGAGGCCGGATTAAGAATGCCCGTATTGAAGAGCTTATACGCCGTCGGAAAGAACTCTATCTGTCACATACACTGCTATCAGGCCTGACGGAGATACACTTGAATGATTCCCAGAGAGCCAGCATCTGCAATAAGTTTAAGACAGTTGATAGCTATGTGTCCGCAAAGGAGGACGTGCTTTCTACTCTTGGCGTCAACATGCACATTTTACTAGGACTCCAGGACGAGCTGAAAAAAGTAATGGAGGAGTGCCGCCGATATGAGGGGTGATGCAGAACGATGGAAGCGGTTGGATGAAGCGGAGGTGCGAAGGCAGAAACAAAAGAATATAGATGAATTGAATAATGACGGATATCAATTATATTGTCAATGTCGTTATGGACAGGCCGCAGCTCTTTTTTCTCAGGCAGCATCATTGGCAAGGCAGAAAGGAGATTTGTCAGCGCAATGTATGAATTTCTATTGGGAAGGCAGCTGCTATAGACGAGATAATCAATTAAAAAAGTCTTTGTCCTGTTTTTTTAAGGCAGAGCAGCTTAATGGCCTGGATGCTACCACCCAGTTCTACAATCTTATAGACTTGTTTGAGGTTGCCATGAATTTACATTTGCCACGGGCAGAAATCCAATCTATGTTAGATAAGCTTGGCCCTTATAAGGACTCGCAGCAGATTGGCGGCTCCAAGAGCATGGTACTGGAATCTGAATATTCTTTCCTTTCTTCCTGTGGTAAAGATGCAGAAGCGCTGGCAAAAGCCCAGGAGGCATTTGCCTCCCAGATAGATAAGTCGCCCAGCTATAATGACAGTGTTTATTTCGAAGATTTAGTAACAGCTTATCGCCTAAATGGGCAGATTCCTGACGCATGGACTGTCCTGCGCCGCTGGCGTAGAGAAGGAAGCACTAAATTCGCTAATACAAAGCGCAATCAGCTTATGGCAGAACTTAGACTATATTATTATGAGGATAAGCTTGATGATGCATGGGACACACTTCAACGCATCAAGGCGGAAGAACAATACCTGGGCAGGGCAGGGATGTATGTTGGCACATTGGAATGGGAGATTCTAATTGGAATAAAGACAAAGCGTATGGAACAGGTTAAACCTGCACTGGGCATTTTTTTCAAGAAATACCGCAATTCAGAAGACCTCGCTGACCGCTATATGTGCTATAAAGCGTTTGCCCGTTACTGCTGTGCTTCTTGCCGTATTGTACCCCCGGAAAACCGTGAGCGGATGGAACGACACGCAGAGTTCTGGCTGAAAAAAGCCGAGCAAATGGCAGGGCATTTAGATGGACTGATGCAAGTTGCCTGGCGAACAGAACAGATTAAAAAAATCCGGGAAGGCTTTGAAAAAATGTAAGTCGATTTTTGCCCGCTCAGTTATAAAAAGGCGCACAAGGCATTAAAATAATTCTATTCAGGAAATGTCGCGTTATTGTAAAACTGCCCATCTATTGCAAGCCAATCCGGTACTAAAAATTTGTGTGATTAAATAGTTTCCATTGCTATCCCAGCCATGAATAAGAAAAAATGGGCAATGCCTCCCCAATGTAAAGCAGGATAGAATTCCGGAGCGCTGATGGCCGCATTCCGGAATTCTATGGGAATCCTGATAACAACATAGATTGCATTATGGTTATCTCAGCCCGCAAAGCCGGGCCATCTCTTCTTCACTGTCAACCCATAACGGTTCTTCATCACTAGCCGGGGTTGGCACAGATTCAAGGGCTTTGCGGAGCTGTTCCACGGATGGCTTGGCATAATAATTTCTTGTGGTGTCCGTTCTTGCATGTCCAAGTACAGTGGATACCAGTTCAATAGCCACCCCTTCCTGGTACAGATTCGTTGCACGAGTCCTGCGGAACATATGTGGATGGACAGATTGGGGGATGTCAAGGCCTAAGTTTCTCGCTTGGGCAGCATATTTCTTGATTAACCGCTGTACATTCCCAGGAGACATCCTGCCTGTCACGCCTTTTATGGTCGTAAAAAACAGATAGTCATCTTTGGCTGATGCACGGTGGAATACCCGGATATACTCACGCAGATGGGAGGAAGACTGTTCCGAGAGCTGTATTGTACGTTCCTTGTTCCCCTTACCGGTTATAAAGATACTGGGATATGGGGTATCTAAGGCAATATCACAAAGGCGTATCCCCAGGAGCTCGCTGATTCTGGCAGCAGTATCATACAGAAGCACGAGAATAGCCCGGCCACGCACCCCTGTTTTAGTACAGGGAGGGGCTGCAAGGATTGCAGACAATGCCTGTTCACTAAGGATTTCCTTTTCCTTCTGAATTTTCTTGCAGGGTGTTATTTGCGACACTGCCAGGGCAACCGATTGTACAGAGATGTCTGTATCTGCCACGTATTTCAGGTAGGAACGGATTGCCGCAACCCGCACATTGATTGTTGATGGCTGGCTCCCGGTGCGAAGCAACTGCTCTCGGAAGTTATAAATGCACTCCTTGGTACAGTCCGAGAATTGGAAGTCCGCAATGGATCTTCCCAGTTCTCTAACCAGATAATTCTTAAATATGGTCAGGGAATCCCTGTATGACTCCACCGTTGCCGGGCTTCGCCCTGACTGCCCGATGAGGAATTCATTAAGGAAAGGCCAGGTCTTCGAAAAAAACAGATTCTTATCAGGAGATTTTCTAGTCCTCATACGGCACCACCTCCGGGATTATACGTCTTGACAGGCTATCCTTTTTTCGGATGACGTCAAAGGCCTTGTCTGCCAAATGATAATAATAGTAGGTTTCCTCTGGGCCCTTATGCCCAAGATAGCGGCTGAGATATGGAAGCATCTCATTTGTGTCAATCCCTTGGAGCATCCAATTGTTAAGCCTCTCTACCACGAATGCATGCCGGAGACAATGCGGAGTTGGATGTCTGTCCAGGGACTTTGAGATCGGAAGCTTGCTCCAATAACGTTTAAAACATTGCTCCACACCGGAACTGGATATAGGCTTTTCGGGATTCCAGCCGGGAAACATCCATTCACACAACGGGTAAACAGACTTCTGCTCTTTCATATACTCCATAAGGGTTACGGTTCCATCTGCCGGTAGGTATACAAGGCGGCTTTTATCTCCTTTGGAACTCAAAACAGTCAAAATGCCTCTTTCCAGGTCAACATCGCATCGTCTAAGAAAGCGAGCTTCTGAAAGGCGCAATCCACAGCAGAAATACAGCAAGAACATAATCCTGCATTCTTTTTCCAACCGGCGTACTATGCTGTGGCTCCAATATTCCTGCGCATCCATTTCCTGGAACAATGCGGCCACCTCATCCTTTGAGGGGATATAGAGTGCGGGTTTGTATTCTTTCCAGAAGAAGCAGTCTGGTACATAGGCATCCTTCCCAAGAGAGAGTATATACAGGCTCAACTGTCTCAATGCAGAAATCCGCCTGTTATGGTAGCCATTTCCTTCAAAAGGCCGGGCTGAGGACCATCTGGCGGCAAAGTCATAGGTAATTGTTCTGGCATCAGGAAAATATTCCATACAAAAGTTATCAAGTTGCCTGAAAAGTTGCTCCTCCGAAATGTAGGCAAAGCCGTCTGCACGTTTTTGAGTTATGAGTCCTAGAATATAAGATTTAAGCCCACTTATATATATATGTCATAGTCCTATTACGCCTCCAAAAGGCAACGGGCAGAGGCGCATGCCGCCCTCATCCCTTTCAAGATATACTTCCGATGTCTCCTTACGTGCATGCCCCAGGGCGTCAGCAATATCATAGATGCTGTTGTGGGCAGTGAGCAACCGGGTAGCAAATGTTTTCCGTGTGATATGGAATCCCTGTCCATATGGCAGTTCATAACCACAAACAGACAGAATGCGTTGCAACGCATTCCTTGTAGCTGAATTTGATGTTAGATTGACGTAGGGTGCCAGGTGATGGATAAATACATAGCCGTTTCCATCCTCTCCAGATTTGGGCCTGCCACGAAAGATATACTTATAAACCGAGTTGCCAACATCATTTGGAACAGGAAGTGTAATAGCTTTCCTGGTTTTCTTCTGAATGAAAGAAAGGGTTTTTTGTTTCCAGTTAAAATCACTAATCTGCAAGGAAAGTATATCCGAAGAACGTATGCCCATGCGGAGTCCAAGCATCACGATTGCTATATCTCGGAATTCAAGAGGCGATGATGCGCTTTCCCGGAATCTGTAGATCCCTGCAACCATTTCATCATTGAGGACAGTTACAATGCTGCGGCGTGGCGCACTGCTTGAAGAAACTGCATAAACTAATTTTTGAGAAATAAGCCCTTCGCCAGCCATAAAAGACAACAGCTGGCGGACTTTTATACTATAAGCATTTTTGCTTTCCGGCGTAGCATGTTCATCTTTTACATGGAATTCTTTGATGGTTTCAGAAGTTATGGCATCAGAAGATTGTACCCCTGTAATTTTGAGGTAGTTAAAGAAACGGTAGCCGGATGCCCTGCACATGGCGAGCGTTTTTTCTGTCATTCCATCATGGCGTCGGCTTTCTATAAATCTGTTTAAAATCGATAGGCTCCATTCTGGCAGGGTATTACTTGAACATATACGAGGAATGACCCTCATCTCCACCGTGCTTCCCTGTAGATAACGTGTAAACATTACAATTGTATGGTACCGGCGCTCTTTTAAGCTGTCATCCGGGAGACAGTCCCTCCACACTGTTACAGTTTCATCGGAATGATCAACATGGTTAAACTCCAAGAATATAAAATACCATAGGAGATCATGCGAATAAAGCCTCTTGGATGATGCTTTATACTGCCATTTTCCAAGAGCCGCCAGATATCTGTCAGCCATTTTTTCGAGTTTCATGCTTGGATGAATCACACTGCCTGCATAAGGGAGTTTCATTGTTTTGGTAATGGTGTCTGCATTCCCATTACGTAAGACCATGCGATAGCAGCGCGGAACATCCCCACGTTCTGCCAGATAATTCATCAACGTTGTAACTGCAGATGTTTGATGCTGCCTTTGGGCCAGAGTTGGTTGTTTGCTTACTACTTTTTCCCAAAACCCAATCACATGATCGACCACTATTTGGGAAGAATCAGTGATGCCTGTTTCTATGGCGTGCTTGAAAAATTCCCTGTACACTACCAAATAACGTTCATATGCATGCTGCCCCAAAGATACGGTTGGGGCAGTTTTCATTTCTTCAAGTAGATTTGTAAAACCGATAGATAACCCGCTTTTGCAATAGAAACAGTTAACAGACCTGCAAAAGGGGATGTTGATTTCACCTTTTAGCAGATAGTGTTCTAATCTGAATAAGGCATTTCTATAGCTGATATATGTGTCATAACATAGATTGAACTTTCGATTCTCATTCCAATCAACAGCAGCTTCCATTGAAAAGGGAATATCATTTAATTCGGCTCTATAATAAATGTTGGGGTCGGGCGAAAAACCTGACCCCATTTTCACAGAAAAAAGTAGAACATACAAATCAAAACCTTTACAATAAAAGTACCCCTACCCAATTGAAAGGAGAAACGTATGTTCTACGAGAATAATAATACAGCAAAACTGCTGGATATGGAAGACATAATCGTAAAAAGTGTAGAAAACAATGGGGAGGAAGTGCATGTTTTCATCGAACTTCCTCGCAAGACGCAGATTTGCCCGCGTTGTAGAACGGAAACGAATCGTGTCCACGATTACCGGGAGCAGAAGATCAAGGATATTCCCTTCGGAAGAACGATCTATCTTCATCTGAGAAAGCGAAGATATTGCTGTGAGCATTGCGGAAAACGCTTTTCAGAGGAAAATACGCTTGTACCGCGGTATTACCGGCTCACCCGACGCTGCATTGCATCTATTATCCAACAGCTGAAAAAGCTTGTCTGTGCTACAGAAGTCGCAAGAAGTCACAATGTCTCGGTAACAAGTGTATTTCGTTATTTCAAGCCAGTTTCCTATTCCTGTGCGGAACTTCCAGAGGTTCTTTCGATCGACGAGTTCAAAGGAGATACCGGCGGAGAGAAGTACCAGACGATTCTGACAGACGTGCAAAACAGAAAGATTCGGGATATCCTTCAGAATCGGACGGAGCAGAACCTTAAAGAATATTTTTTGAGATTCAAAAATCGGAACTGCGTGAAATATTTTGTCTGTGATATGAATCCGCACTTTCGTTCTGTAGCAAAAGAGTGCTTCCCGAATGCAAAGATCATTGCAGATCGCTACCATGTGACCCGACAGGTGATCTGGGCAATGGAGGCCATCCGAAAAGCAGAGCAGAAAAAGTACTCTGCAAAATTTCGAAGATACTTCAAGCATTCCAGAGAACTTTTGAACAAAGACTTTTGTCGGATGAGGAGAAAATAAATCTCTCTGTGATGTTTGAAAATGCTCCTCGTCTGGCAGAAGCGTACCGCTTAAAGAATCTCTTCCTCGAAGTGATGCACACAAAAAACGACCCAGAAATCGCAGCGAAAAAGTTCTCAGATTGGTTTATAGCAGCAGAAGAAGCCGCATTTCGCGATGATGATCCTCTTTCCGAATTCAAGGCTTGTATTACCGCTTACCACAACTGGTCTACTGAAATTCTTAACGCACTGAACGTTCCATATTCTAACGGCTTTACTGAAGGCTGCAACAACAAGACCAAAGTATTGAAACGTGTTTGCTTCGGTCTTCGCAATTTTGAACGTTTCCGTTCCCGCATTCTGCATTGTTCCTGCTAATGAAAAAGGCATGTCATCTCTTGAATGGCATGCCTCTGGTTCATATTTGCTTGTTTTGCTTTTTCTTGGTGTACCCCAACATTTGACAAAGAACCTTTAATTCCAAATAACGCTGTAACATATGGTAGCAAGATTCATGTGAATGAATTTTACTCAGAGAACTGCCTTGCTGCTTGAGATGAAATAATATAGCAGCGACAGCATCTTGATAGTTTGCTTGCATCAGGGCGAACTCCTTTTTTGGGGGGCTTCAAAAATTAAACCAAACAGAATTATACCCAGTAATGCTTAGATTATAGCATAGAAAGTGAGGTTTTATAAAATTAATGATCGGGTAAGAGGATGGCATTACTGCCAGCCCCTCCCCTAAGAACCGTACGTGAGAGTTTCCCCTCATACGGCTCAAGCCTTTCATAAAGCTCCCATCAGGGAACCCGGCTCAACAAAACAAGAATCGTTTTTGTGCAATACGGCATGGCATTCGGGATCTTATTGTTACTATACATACAATAGAAGATTTCGTCCATGCTTTTGTACTAACATGGAGAAAATCTGTCATGAAATCGGAGTAAGCGGTATATCAGCAGTAAACTGGAACCACCCATTTTCATAGAACATCGTATACTCTCCACTGTATTTTTCAAGAATCAGTCGGATGTTCGCAAGTCCAAAGCCATGCATCTGTGGTTCTGGTTTTGTCGTTGGAATGGAACCATTTATAATTACAACAGGTTCCGATGTGTTTCGGACAGAGATAAAAAAGTCTTGTTGCGCAACCGCCATGACATGAATCGCTTTATCGCCCTTATCATACTGCTGACATGCTTCAATGGCATTATCCAAGAGGTTTGATAGAAGCACTACCATATCGGAGGCATCAAATGGAAGCTTGGATAGATCATTCACTTCAAAATCAATGCTGATCTTCTTTTGAGTTGCTTCGGCGGCTTTTGTATTGAAAAGTGCGTCCAAGATGGGATGATGTGTGTTGACAAGGAATAGCCGATCAGTTTGCTGTTCGGTGATTTTTTCAAGATATTCTTCCGCGGCGGAATACTCTTGATTCTTCATCAATTGATTTAGGATATTCAGGTGCGCCCGAAAATCGTGAACTTTTTTCCTTTGGGCAGAATAAAGTTCACTTGCCGAAGTCATGTTTTTCGATTGCAGCTGAATCTGCTGGTTAAGCATCAATAACTGTTCTCTTTCCGATGCGGCATACTCCATTCGCTCCAATAAAAAGAGGACTGCGACGTTTGAAATAAAAATGAGAATACAACAGCCAGCAGAAACAAACTCTTCTATATTATGACCGCTTGTAACGTAAAGTAGAATCACAAGCATTACAAACGATGCGCATGGAAATAGAAAGTACAGTATCAGCTGCGAATGTTGAGCATCGCTTCTGGGTCTGTTGCCCATACGCTGAAGCATCATTTTGCGAAATAGCGCAATAATAAATAATTCGGCTGAATAATAAGAGATTCCATAGATTAGGGATAATGTCTTGTCGGCTTGAAACGTCTGAGCATCCATCCCACAAACCGATGTTGCAAGCATTCCGACTGCAAAAGATAAACTATAAGTCAAGAGATATTCTACAACGATAAGAAATAATAAAAACTTTCCTGAGATATTCTCATATAGAGTTCTGGCAACAATAAAGCAGGATAGTAGAATCAAGAGAATTTTGACGATTTGGTTTCGATTTAAGGCAATAACACTGAATTCAATGGATGCATACATTAAAATAGTTTGAACTATTACACCGACAAGAAATCTATGATCCCTCCAACGGTGCGAAGCAAAAGCATCTAAAAACAGACATACGCAGACTGAATCTATGATTGTGTAAACCAAACTGATCAAAGCATCCATCTACTTTTACCTCGCCAATGTAAATATTTCTGTTTTAGCTCACTATAATTCTTTTCGCTTGGAGCCAGACAAAGACCACCGCGCAATTGGACTTTATTGTATTGAAAGATTTCGACATAGTGCATATTGACAAGATAGCTTTTTTGAATACGAAGGAAACCGAGTGGCTCGATTTTTTCGGATAGTTCCGTTATGTTGCCGTAAAATTGGTATGCTGGGCGTTTTTCGTCCAACAAGTGCATAACAATGATTCTTCGATGAGATTCTAAATACAGAATGTCATTTACAGGTACATCGATAATTTCAGAGTTGATTGAAACTGTGACAAGCTGTTTCCGCCGAAGTACTTCTTGGACAGCTGAATCAAAATAGGAATCAAGTTTAGCAGAGAGATCTGCTTTTAGTAAGTATCGAAAGGCTTGAACCTCGAATCCCTCTGGAGCATACTGAATGAAATTCGTAATGAAGATAATCACAATGTTTTCATTTTCTGCTCGTAACTTTCTGGCAAGCTCAATCCCATTTGTTTCGCCCATATCAATATCCAGAAGCGCAATATCATAAAGACGAGAAAAGTCTATTTGACTTGGCTGCGAAACTCCATAGAATCTTGATGATATCTGTGTTCCTTCGGTTTTCTTTTTGAGTGTTTCAATGACAAAATTAACGATCTGCCGTTCATCGTCACAAACCAAGACATTCATTTTGAAATCCCTCCATTGCACAGGGAACTGCTTTTTATCACACAACATACAGCCCTGCTCATCACAGGCCAATCAAGTTTCAACACGAATAGTATAATACGATTACATTGAAACTTCAAATAGTCAAAAGCCTTTGGTTGACGATTGACTTGTAATATGGCGAAAGGTAGCTTTGGTGTGCTCCCCTAATGCAGGATGTCCAGTGTTGAGGGTCATATTGTTTGCAGCCACACCGATTTCGTTACAAGTTTTCTCTATTTTGATACAAAATCGTGGACTTTAACGGGTTCTTGTGCTTTGATATCATTGATAATAGCTAGAGTGGAATTTGAGATGAAAGGGAGATTCCGATGCAGAACTTAACGCATTAACCAATTTCGCGTATGTACATTCAGATGGTGAAGTTCAAAAGATTTGATTGTTCTGAAAGAATCACACACACCTTTGTAACGGCATTTGCTGTCGTAAACGTAACTAGCATCTAAAAACTTTACAGCATCAGCTGGACGTCCCCGAATCAATCGTCTAGAATCGAATTCAATTCGGGTTCCATATTTCATCTTACTATGAATCGGTTGAATAGGAGTGTCTTATGAAGAAAAGTTTAGCCTTCTCCTTTGCTATGTTACTGGGGGTAGTAGTTCTTCTAAGTCCGGTCTCAAATGCACTTGAAGCAGATATGAGCAGTTCAATTACGTATAGGCCGGAGGATACACAGATTTGCTATGTCTCTGAAATAGATGAGGTTATAAGCAATACGGAAATTGACAAATCGGTTCGACAAACCGTGAAGGAACGAGCCCGCACCGGAGCAACTTTCTACTCTATAACACCAGAATCGCAGGAGCAGATCGAGCAGCTGTTCGGCGTTCATTTTGTGGAAAACGCTTTGCTGGATACCATGGAGCATAGCATTGCCCAAAAAGATCAACTGAATGTCTTTTTCAATTCCTCCACCAAAGTCACGGAGACGGAATATACAAGATACTGGCTGGACGGAAATGTAAGTATTTCACTTTGCGCCAACACATTTTATGATATGGATGGAATGTGCGGTTCTCAGAAAACGTATACGAAAACATTCCCTAAACAGAATTACAGCATTTCCAAAAAGCTTTACACATCGAAGTCAGGAAAGTGCTTTGAAATCTACACAGTACAGGATCGTGCTGGCTGTACAACTGCACAGTATACCATGTTCCAACACCATGCAACAGACTATGCCCTTTATGTCCGCAATGAAAATGCTCAAAAAAGTGAGACGGCTGGTATTCCAAACGATTATCTGCTGACCTTACTGGATAGTTTCTCCTTTGAAAACTGATCGTTTTAAAAAGCTTGGTTGCACGCTATTTGTTGTTACACATAACTCAGATATTATGCAAAGCGAACTGCTGGTCATTCAGATTTAAAGAAGGTCGGTTCTGAAGCACAATAACGCACAACATCCATCTATTTGCAACGACTGCAAGTAGAGGGCTGTTGGTCTGTTTGGAATATTTTAATTAAAGGTCAATCTTCTAACCTGCCATGGTCACAGCCGAGCGAGAGATAATGCTCAATCTCACCACCCAGCACAAGCTGGGCATACTCCAAGGGCTTGTTGTATAGTAGTCAGTCCAGTTCTGCTCGCTGTGCCGGGGTGTTGCCGTATTCGTCCTCAATAGCGATGCAGATAAACAAAACTGTGATTATGCAACAAATTTTCTATGAATTTATGTGCAGTCATACGATGTTTTAAAACAAGTGTAACAAACTTCTTCTAAAAGCGTTATTATAATAGAAAAATTCCTTTTCTAGGTGCGTGTAAGACATAGGGGAGGACAGCTTATGAAAATCAAAGAAAGTCCATCTATCATTCTGGCGTTTCATGGGATGCTTGGCCGCAAGAAGCAGACCAGCCTATTGCTGCTTTTGCTGACACTGGTTTTCTCGTTCCTGACGGCGGCGGTGATCTACTCCGTCAGTTCTGCACAGGTATTGCAGGACACCCGCTGCGAACTATACGGCGCGTGGCAGTACCTGCGTTTGTCGGATACAGCTGCGGATGCTGCACAGGCACAAAACACCTTGCCCGCATCCGCACAGGTCAGCACAGTGATCCAAAACGGAATCGCTCTCGGCGCAGACGATGGCGTGGCGGGCGGGATCGGAACGGTAGACGATACCTTTACACAGCTGGGACGTATCGTGCCGATCAGCGGTGATTTCCCCACCCAGCCCGATGAAATTGCCATGACGACGACACTGCTGGATGCGCTGGGCTGCTCCTATGACGTAGGGCAGACGGTCACGCTGAAGGTCGCTGCCAATGATTACGACCCGCTGACAGGCTCCGGCGCAGTGATGGAAAAAGCCTATACCCTGTGCGGTGTTCTGCCTGCCTATGATGTTTATTGGAATCTGAACGGCAATCTGACCGTCAGCGGCATTGTGACAGAGCCGCTTGCCTTGGACGGGCAAAAGTTCCAGACGTTTTATTACCTGAATGCAACCGCACCCGTGACCGCTTCGACCGACCCTGCTTTAGTGGCAAACGAGTATGCCTACCCGCAGGAGGATACCGTCTCGTCCTCCCTGCGCTTTTTGCTGGTCGCAGCGATCATGGTCAGCTTTTTTGCAGTGGCGCAGTATTTCCTGATCGTTCTGCACAAGCGTGTACATACCATCAATACCTTCCTGACGCTGGGGGCTAAGAATCGGGATCTCCGGCTCATGTGCCTGTGGGAGGCGCTTTTTGCCGGGTTTGCAGCAGTTGCTGCTGGGTTTGCACTGGGCTGCGGTGCTGCGGCCGTCGGTCTGGGGCTGCAGAAGCACCTTTCGTTCTTGGTGATCCCCGCTGCATCTCTTGTGCCGCTGGCGGTGCTGTTTCTGCTCTCCGTACTGCTGGGCGCACTTTTGCCTGCGGTGCTGGTTCGCCCGCAGACCGCAAAACCCAAAGAGAAGCCTGCAAAAAAATTCCGCTTGGCACAGCTGCCGCTTGCATCGCAGATCGGTGTCGGCTGCGCGGTATTGCTGATCGCCGTCAGTTGTCTGTATGTCGGCTGGCGTGTCATGCTGCCGTATGATCTGGATGCACCGTATGCCTGTCTGTCCATCAAGATGAACGGAACCTCCGGGATGCCGTTTTCTTTAAAGGATGACCTCGCTGCATTGCCCGGCGTGGAAGAGGTTTCCGCCGCAATTGATCTGACCGATATCTATACCGTGACGTCCGACAAGATCCAGTCCAGCCAGATGCTTGCCGATATCTGGGTCAAGGGCAACGGTTTCTATACGGACATTTCGAACTTGATGCAAAATGCAAAAAAAGGAACGCTGAATACGATCGTCTGCGCCTTGCCGGAGGACGAACTGCGCCGCATTGCCGCAGATGCCGGCGTTTCGGACGAGGAAACAGAGACGCTGCTGGCAGGGGATTCTGTTTTGACCCTGTGGGGAGATTACTATTATGACCCCGCTGCGGATGAATATTATCAGGGCTTCCAAACGGATGGCAAAACGTTGGTTGAACCGGTTTTCGCAGCCGGAGACAAGTTGAGCATCCAATACCAGCGTTATACCGGGCAGGATGAAGCCGGGAATGATGTCTACCGGACGTACACCGCCCAGCTGCCCATTGCCGGTGTCGTAAAGTCTGCAAGAAATTACACACTGCTGACAACAGATCGGATCCTCTACAATGGCACGGTTTTTGTCAGCACGGCTCTTTATCATAAAATGTTTGAAGGCGCAGGAAGCTACCATATGGAAAAAGAAGGATACAGCAGCCTGAATGTAAAGCTGGCTGCCGACAATAACTTCTCGCTGCGGCGTTCCATTGCATCCATTGCCACACGCAGAAATGGTATCCTGAGTGCAGATAACTACGACCTGATCAGCCAGAGCTACACCGAGGGCACACAGAGCGCTTTCCTTGTCGGCATCCTTGCGGTATTCGGGGTCCTTCTGGGGTGTGCGCTGCTGGTGGTTTTGAATCTTTCGGCTTATGAAGTCCAGCAGCAGCGGCTGTCGCTTCTCCTGACGCTGGGCGTTTCCCCGAAAAAACTGGTGCTGTCCTATGCAAAGCTGCTGCTCCCGGTCATCGTTGGGACAACGCTGCTTGTGAATATTGTTGTCTATGCGGCGGTCTCGCGTATCGTTCCGATCCAGAGCATTCTAGACCTGATCCGTATCCATACAAGCGGACGGGTGTATGAATTCCATAAACCCGTGGGAAGTCAGATCCTGGTCAGCATTCTGCTGATGGTGTTCTGGCTGTCTGCAGCGTTGCTGCCAATCTTCTCCTTTATTCGTAAAAAAGCATCCAAGGGGGACATTTTATGAAAGATAAAATTCTGGAAGCTGTACAGATCTCCAAAACCTACGGGGAAGGGGAAAGCGCGGTTCACGCCCTCAGAAATAGCGACCTGACCCTTGAAAACGGTACATTTGCGTCCATCATCGGTTCCAGCGGCAGCGGAAAATCCACGCTCCTGAAAATTCTGGGAGGGCTTCTGCCGCCCACTACCGGCAAGGTGCTGCTGGACGGTCAGGACATTTATGCGATGAATGCGGAGCAGCTGGCACAGGTGCGGCGGCAAAAGATCGGCTTTATTTTTCAGGATTTCCGCCTGTTCCCGGAGTACACGGTGCGGGATAATATTCTGATCCCGTTTTATCTGGACCATAGAGCACCGGATGAGCAGATGCTCCATAAGCTGACCGGGATCTTGGGCATTGCGGGCAAGCTGCATTCCCGCCCCGCACAGCTTTCCGGTGGACAGCAGCAGCGTGTGGCGATCGCTCGTGCGCTCATCGCAAAACCCCGCATCGTTTTCGCAGACGAGCCTACCGGAAATCTGGATACGCGGACGGGCGAGGATACGATGCGGCTGCTGATGGAATGCGCTACAGAGTTCGGGCAAACGCTTATCGTTGTCACGCATAACCCGGAAATTGCGCAGAAGGCGCAGCAGGTCATTCGGATCGAGGATGGGCAGATTCTAAAAGGAGAACCGCAACATGAAAAAGGGAATTTGGATACGCAATAAAATCGTCCCCTACTACTTAAAAGGAGCCAAGCTTGCATTGGCTATGTTGCTAACTGAAAAAACATTGTCGGCATCCCAGATTGCAACAGCTATTTCGGAAAAAGGGATAAAATGTGACCAAAAAGAACTTGGAAAAATGCTGGCAAGTCTGGAGCGGATGGGGGTGATCACTCTGTTAGATGGAATCTATTCGTGTAACTCCAAGAAGTTGAAAAACTGTCAAATTCCATATTCTGAGGATCAGTTGATCGATTTGATTGGCATGACGCAGGGCACCGTAAACGGCAAAGCTTTTTATAGTGCAACACCGCCAATGAGCGTTAGCTCTCGTGGAAATAGTGGCGTATAATAAAGGATACTGGAGTATAGCTATAGCCCTCTATTTGCGAGGACTGCAAGTAGAGGGCTGACGGTTTGTTTGGAATATTTTAATTAAAGGTCAATCTTCTAATCTGCCATGGTCACAGCCGAGCGAGAGATAATGCTCAATCTCACTACCCAGCACAAGCTGGGCATACTCCAAGGGCTTGTTGTAGAGCAGCCAATCTAGCTCTGCTCGCTGCGTAGGGGTGTTGCCGTATTCATCCTCAATAGCGATGCAGTCGATGGCAAGGGTAGTGCCATCTTCAAACCGGGCTTCCACCCGGTTGGTGTCCATGTTGTAGCGACAGGAAAGCACTTTTTGAGAGTGATTATGGTCGAAATTCTGATTTTGTTTCATTTGAATAGCTCCCTTAATGATTTTGAAATTTGATTTTCAACGAGATGAGGTCTCTTTTTTCTTTCTCTTGAGTCACCCAACCGCACTATCCTGCATCGCTGGCGTAGATCATGGTCTCCAGCTTAAACATCGTCAATCAGTTCTCCCTCCTCAGATTCGTCAAAGATGGTCGGTCCCCAGTCCTCGTCCTCCTCGATGTCCCGTGACATTTTCTGCATCATGGTATAATGCTCCATCTCGGAACGGACAAAGTAGAACATCTGGTCGTACCAGTCTGCCAGTGTTTCGTCTTCCAACTTCCGGCAGAAGTCAAGCACCAGCTTGTTCTGGTCGGGGTCAACCGTCAGCCCGGCAACTCCGCACAGCCGCTTGCGAGTCAGTTCCAGATCGGCGCAGCCATAGGTGTAGAGCAGCTTTTTTTCTTCAAACGTCAGTTTCATAGGCTTGTACCTCCGTATTAAAAAAGGGCCTGCCCTGTGCAGACCCGATGTAATCATAACCCCGCGTGAAAACGCGGGGTTTGCAGAACGGCCCCATAGGGGCCATAATACCAGCCGCGCCTAAAGGCGCACAATGAGCGACGTCAACCGCACACTGACGTCGCTTTTACTTTCTCATACTATCTGCAGGAACTTCTGGCGAATCGTCGTCATCGAAGTCAGCTACATTCTTGAACGGATCTTCGTATTCCTTGAAGCTCAACTGGTCGCACATCTGATCGTTGATCTCTTGTTCCTGAATGTATTTGCGGATTTTGGCTTCGTTACCGCCTACTGTATTTACGTAATATCCTTTTGCCCAGAACACTCTCCTGCCGTATTTGTATTTTAAGTTTGCATGTCGCTCGAATATCATGAGCGTGCTCTTCCCTTTGAGATATCCCATGAAATCTGCCACTGCAAGTTTTGGCGGTATTGACACAAGCATATGGATTGAACCTCCTTTTGCTTTAGTATGCGGTTGGCGTTACCCGCTTCTAATTATAGCAAAAGGAGGTTCTTTTTCTACCGTTTCAACGCTACGGCTCTATTCTCCCACAAGCATAGCTTGTGGTTTTCTCTCTGAACGAAAAGACCGCCGTGCATTGCGCAGGGCGGTCTTGAACTCAGGATTGGAGAAAATCCCGGAGTTCCTCAGCGAAAAAGGAGATTTTTGCGATAGCAGCTATCGCTATGTAAGGCAGGACGAAAACCACAAATGCGGTAATCAGCATTTTCAGGACTTCGCCGCCGTCTGCCAGCTTCATGATCCAGCTTGCCAGAGCCACGAAGAAGAACAGTCCCGCCAGCAGATTCGTCAGGACAATGGAGAAGGTCGTGAGGAAGATGCCCACCCACTGCGCCAGAATCAGCAGCAGAAGCAGCGGGAGAAGGGCAAGTTTCAGCATCGGTTTCAGCACAGCCATCGTGGGCACCTCCTTATACAAAAATCAGCTCAGACTTGATGATTTCCTCAGCACGGTTGCGGATGCTGTTCATCCGGCGCACCCATTCCAGTTGATCGGCAGCTTTCAGGGCTTCGGTCACACCCTCGGCTTCCTGCATCTGCCGGATGGTCAATGCTTTTCAGGATGGCTTCTTCCAGAACGGACACCTTAATGGAATGAGATGTGCAGCCATCGTATCGGTTTCGATACCGGACACATTGGAAGCCTGAATCGGAATCGAAGTGTCTGTTGTCCGGGCGGCGAACGGAATCCGGACTTTTGTACGACATTCGGTGTCCGCAGTCTGCACAGAAAATCAGACCGGACAGCCGATGCGAGTAGGTGCCGTTCTGGAGTTTTCTCGGAGAACGCTTCCGCAGCTTCTGCGCTGCATCCCAGACCTCCTGCGTGATGATGGGTTCATGGGTATTTCGAAAAATGATCAGCTCGTCCTCGGATGCCTTGCGGCGTTTCTTGATTTTGAAATTCTCGCTGATCGTCTTGCCAAGGATCGTGTGTCCCAGATATTCCTGACGGTCAAGAATATAGCTTACGGTCGTATTGTTCCAGCAGTATGGGTCGTGAAAGGATGTGTTGCGGTTATTCTGCGGTTGATACTTCTGGCTGTATGCAGACGGAATCAGCACCTTGTCACAGGTCAGGGTGTCGGAGATCTCCGTCAGTCCGGCTCCATGTGCAGCCATATCGAAGATCTTGCGGACAACGGCGGCGGCTTCTTCGTCTACATATAAGGTCTGCTTATCGTCCGGTTTGCGGTAGTAGCCATAGGGAATGGAACCGCTGACACGGTTTCCTTCCTTCATCCGGTTGCGGAACACAGTCTTGATCTTATTGCTGGTGTCCTTGGCGTACCACTCGTTCATGATGTTCAAAAACGGAGTAAAGTCGCTGGATGTGGGGTTTGCGCTGTCTACGCCGTTGTTGACGGCAATAAACCGGACACCCTTGTTGGGGAATAACAGCTCGGTATAGTTGCCGACCAGAAGATAGTTCCGTTCAAAGCGGCTCATATCCTTCACGATGACGGTGGCGATATTTCCGGCTTCCACTTCTTCCAGCATGGCCTGAAATCCGGGGCGATTGAAATTTGTTCCGGTATAGCCATCGTCTGTGAAGTGCCGGATGTGGGAAAAACCCATCTGTCGGGCGTAGTCCTCTAGATACTTTTTCTGGTTCAAAATGGAGTTGGATTCGCCTTGCAGCTCATCATCACGGGAAAGCCGCTCATACAGAGCCGTATAGCGTTTTTTCTCTTTGTCAGGCACTTTTTTCACCTCCCTTTCCGTTTTCATGTAAAGACCTTTCGGTCTTTCAGAAGGTTTTGTTCCTTCTATATTCTATTGTACTCAGTTTTTCCCATTCGGGTCTGTGACCACGAATGAGGTGGGATAGTCGGAAGTGGGAAAGCATTGCATGAGATTGGGCTTAACGTAAAACCGCGTCTTGCCACTGCCGGAGCCGCCAATTACCAGCACATTCTTGTTCCGGGCTGTTTTGGGGTCTTTGGGCCGCCCGGTCATGGTCAGGCGTTCGGTCTGGGTCAGCAGGATGTTGTTTTCAAACTTGGGGTCGATGTAGGGGGCAATGTCCTTGGCGGTGCCCCATCGGGCAGAGCCGTATTCCTCGCCCTTGCGGTACTTCTTGGCGTTCTTGCCCTTGCTGTACACGATGAGCCGGACAGTCACCGCACCAACAACGCCAACGCAGAGGTCAAACAGATGCAGGCTGGGCAGCGGGCTTGCAAAGGCGACAGAGATGCCGCCCGTCAGGTGGAGCAGCTTTGCCGAAGCATCCGCGCCCGCCGCAAGACGGTACGCCTGCCCGCATTTGGCGAACAGGTACACGAACAGCAGATACGGCAGATTCAGCACCAGCAGCTTTTTCAGTTCAGGCTTCATCGTTCCAGCCCCCTTTGCTTGATTTTTTCTTTGGCGCGTTTTGGCTGCTGGGCCGCTTTCTGCTTAGCCACTGCCAGCACTTTGCGGATGGAGGGCCGCTGCTCCTTGGAGAGCGTTTTGGCGGTGAACTCCCGGAACGCCTGTTCCAGATTGTCCGCATCCTTGGCCTTGAAGATCACGATGTAGTGGGGCGGCTGGGTGGTCTTGTCCTTGCGCAGGGTAAAGTCCACGCCGTACTTCTTGGCGCAGGGCTTGAACGCCCCGATGTTCGCCTCCGTGACTTCAATGTTGGTCAGGGCCGCGCCGTGGGCTTTCAGCTGTTTCAGGCTTTGCTTGCCGTGGTGCAGCTTTGGCCCCTTGGCCCGGTGCTGCAAGTATTTTTTCAGCGCAGCTTGCAACGCTTGGGCGGTGAGCTTGCCCGTTTTCATGGACAGGGCAATGGTTTTCTGGGTGACTTCTTCCTGCAATATGAATCCCTCCTTGTTGCAGAAAATTCAGAGCGGCAGCTAGGGTGGAACCACCAGCCGCCGCAGGTAAAGTGTTCTCATGGATGGGTACTCCTTTCGGTCAGGTGTTGGGCGGGCGGCCCCAATCGGGCTGCGCCATATCGTGCGCCACAAGGGACGCATAGTAGCTGTTGATGGTGCTGGGGGCGTTGAACAGCATGGCCCGCAGGTATTGCTTGATGTTGCGGACTTTGGTGGTGTTATCCCGCAGGCAGTCCATGACGAACTCGATGTGATGGCTGTCCAGTTTCAGGAACTTGGCCTTGACCAACTCTGCCGGGTAATCGTCCCCGGCCACCCGGATGGACTTGCGGTTGGTGCAGACGGTTTCCAGCAGGATGTCCACGATCTCGTCCAGCTGCTCCCGGTCTATCCGGGGATTCTGGATGAGGGTGTCATACTCGATGTTCTCCAAAATCAGGTCCCGGTAGATTTGATAGGCCGCTTCCTTTCGGCTTCCTGTCCGCTCCGGCGGCGGTGCCGCTGTCTCGTCCTCGTCCAAAGGCAAGGGGTTTGGGGAATGGATAGGAATGGAATCGGTATTTAATCCCTCTTTCTTTTGTTTTTCTGTAATTAGTTTATCTTTATTTAATTGCATTGGATTTTCCAACGTAGGGTTTTCCTGCGTGGGATTCTCCAACGTTGGATTTTCCAATGTAGGTGAAACCGATGCAGGAACGGGCTGCGGCAGCTCGAAGATCACATAGTCTGCACCGCGCAGCCGCCCTTTCTCGTCCCGTTCTCTGGAACGCTGGATGTAGCCCGCCTGTTCCAGTTCCCGGATAGCCTGCCGTATCGCGTCGATGCTTTCCCGGTTGATACGGGCCAGCCCTTGCAGGGTGTAGTCCCAATCTTCCGGCAGGGAGAGCATTTGGGAGAGTAAGCCTTTGGCTTTCAGGGACAAGGCCCGGTTCCGCAGGTGGTGGTTTGACATGACCGTGTAGCCGCTGTTCTTTTCTACCCGAAAAACTGCCATTTCACGGATGCCTCCTTTCGTTGCAAACAAAAAAAGCAGCGTCCATTTGCTCCCGGTGATGGGAGAAGTGAACGCTGCGCGTACTTGATAATTTTTAGGTTGTGTGGTATATAAAAGGCAACTGTTTTTTCAATA
Organism: uncultured Faecalibacterium sp.; assembly: GCA_934525405.1. Lineage (GTDB taxonomy): Bacteria > Bacillota > Clostridia > Oscillospirales > Ruminococcaceae > Faecalibacterium. The sequence goes on along the minus strand of CAKSZF010000002.1, from coordinate 61,748 downwards.
CAGCCGCCCATCGGGGTGCGATACAAGCAAGTTGCTATCCGATGACCTCGAAAACAAATTGTACTACGATGGTTTTCAAAAAATGCTGTATCGCTACTCGCACCAAACAATGAAAATCCGAACCTTTTCTCAATAAGAGAAGGGTTCGGATTTTTGTGTTCTTCGAAAAAACCAGTGTGGTCTTGTGCTGGCAAAAAACAGAGCGCTCCCCGGCGGGAACGCTCTGTTTTTTGTTTTAAGATACACATTAGTTGCTCAGTGCTTTCCACAAACCGTCTGCGGCATCAAATACCGCAATGCTGTACCCGGCAAAGCGGCGCTGGACATCCACGGTCTGGCTGCCATCGGCGGTGGTGTTGTAGCTGCCCAGTTCCAAGCCGGAAAGGGTGGGCTGGCTGCTCCACGGGATAAGATTTGTCTGCCAGTCTGCGCCCAGCTTTTCGCTCAGCGCCCCATAGGCCTGTTCAAAGCCATCCGGGTCGTCCAAAATCCAGATTTTGCTCTCGCCGTTGGCAAGATCAGTGTTCATCTGGGTGGCACCGGCCATCTGACCGTTCATATCGGTCAGGGCAGCATCGGCGCTCCATGTGTAGTTGTTCACCTGCACGATGACCGCCCCGTCGCCGTTAGCGTCCTCCGCATAGTCTGCCAGCGCGTTTTGCAGGCGCTGCACAGCCTCGTCCGGCAGGGCTTCTGCCGTGACCACCGCCACGGTATAGTCCGGGTCTACGGTGGTCAGCAGGCCGTGCGCCACATACGCCACGCCCACAACGACCATCGCCGCCACTGCCACGATGCCCCAGTTGTAATACCACCAGTTGGCGCGGGAGCGTTTTTTCTGCTCCTGCGCGGTCAGGGGCTTATCGGGGGCTGCCGGGCGCGGGATGGTGCGCACTTCTACGCCATACGCCTGCCGCAAAACCGGGAACAGGGTCTGCATCGCCGCCAGCCCCGGTAGCCAGAAACCGAACAGCACCGCCCAGAAGATGCTGACCGGGAACAGCAAGATCATGCCGCCGATGCCCGCCAGCATGAGAACGCCTGCCAAGACGCAGCGCACCGGGGCTGCGGCCAGCAGCCTGCCCGCCCGGCGCAGCAGGCTGTCCGGGGCGAGGGCTTGCAGCGGCAGCACGGCGGCGCAAAGCGTAGCCAAAACCGCCAGCACCAGAAAGTCCAGCGCCAGAAATACCAGCACCGCAAGCCCGGGGTAATACCCCTGCTGCGCGGCGGCTTCAAACACAAAGGCCGATACAAAGCACAGCAGCCCCAGCCCCAGCGTGCCAATGCAGCCAAAACCGCAGGCAGCTTTCCAATGGGCGGCAAGGGTCTGCTTTGCCCGGGGCAGCCACTGGGAGGGGTCGTTCTGCAGGCTGCGCAGGGCGCAGTCTGCCAGCAACACCATGGCTGGGCCGGTCAGCAGACCGGTGACCGCACTGCACACCACCGTCAGCGGCAGGGAGAACAGGGTGACCCCCAGCGAGACGCCCAGCGCGGCGGGCAGGCAGAGGGCGCAGACCATCAGGTTCGTGCCCAGCAGCTGGCCAAGGTCGCGGCCGACCATCTGGCAAAAGCGTGCAAAGCCTTTTTTCTCCGGCGCACCCGGGTCTACCCCATGACCGTCCCGCCCATAAAGGGCATTGTAGATGCTCATATCACTTCACCTCGGTGCCAAAGGCTTCGATTTGGGTCAGCGCCGGGAAGGGAGAAGTCCCCTCGGCCTGAATGAGGTCTTTCAGCACAAGGCTGCGCACCCGCTTGGGCTCAAAGGTCACGCTCTGGGGCTTGGCGCTTTTTACCAGCGGGATGTCCAGCTGGCTGCCGTCAGAAAACGCCACAGTTGCTTTGACCCAGTAGTTGTCGTGGGGAAAATCAGCCCGCTCGGTGATGCGCAGTTCGTCCAGCAGTACCTCGCGGCCAAAATCCAGCGTTAAAGCTGCGTTGGGGTCGCGGTTGATGCCCCAGCTCTGGTAGGGGTACTCGCCGTGGGCGCTGTTCTCAAAAATGCCGTCGATGGCGTTGCGGGCGGCAAACACCGCCTCGCCGCGCGTTTCCACGTTGGCGCTGGCATGGGGGTAAAAACCGGTGTCGCCGTGCTCGTCATAGCAGTTGAAGGCCAGATTCCGCCGGGCGGCGATCTCCTCCGGCAGCGCAAGGCGCGCCCGGATGACGTGACGGCTGCCCACAAAGCTCTTGGGAGAGTAGGTGATGGCCTGCTCCCCGAAGGGAATGTGGAAATTGATCTCCCGCTTGACCACATACACAAGGGCTTCGGGCATCGTGTCCTCGAACTGGATGACGCAGTACTGCCCGGGATGGTCGATCTCCAGCGCCACCCGGTCGCCGGGCTTGTAGCAGTTGGTGTAAACAAGGGATACGGCGGTGTCAGCGTCACAGGTCATTAGGGTGTGGCCGGCTTCGTCCAGAATTTTCAGCTTGATGGTCTCCATGGCAATTCTCCTTAGTACAGTTCGAGGTTCAGCATTTTTTGGAAATGCAGGGTGATCTTATAAAGCGTTTCCGGCCATGCGGTGCGCAGACGCGGGTCGGTGATGGGCACCGCCATAACAGCAGCCGTTACGGCACCCGGGTCAAACCGGATGCCGCCCAGTGTGCCCACCGCAAAGCCGTCCGCAGCGGGGACAGGCTGCTGCTCGGTGAGCAGGGTCAGCTCCACCGTGCCGGGATAGTCCGTTTCGTCCTGCAGGGTGACGCCCTGTTCACCGACCGATACGCTGCGGCGGTAGGTGGTAAGCCCCGGGATGGGCGGGTACGCGCCCGCCAGTTCGCCGGTGATGCTGTTTTTATCGGTGCACACCTCCCGGGCGGCGTATTCCGCGCCGGGCAGCTGTTGGATGCCGTCAAAGGTGGGCAGATTATGCCATGCGCTCTGCATCGTCCAGATCTCATACCGCTGGGGGCTGAAGGTCTTTTTGGTGTAGCTCTCCACCCCGATGTCAATCAGGAATGGTCTGCCGTCTTTATACACGGTAATGCTGCCGGTATCGTTGTGGTTGTGGCTGTCGCCGTTGGAGCCGAATTTGGCACCCAGCACCCAGCTGCCCTGCCGCGCGGCATAGACGCCCACGCTGGGGTACCACACCGTTAAATGGTGCCGGGGCGTTGCGGAGTACGCCATCATTTCTTCTTCTGCAAAGGCGGTGGTCAGCCGGTACCACAGGTTGATGTGGGTGCTGCCGTCCGGGTTCTGCAAATGGTCGGGGTCGGCATCGGCGCGGAAGTCTGCCGCCGCAAGGGCTTGCAGGGCATCGCTGCCCACAGCCTGCCCAAAGCGGTGTTCCCGCGCACCGCACCGCCCGGCAAGGGGGCTGCAATCGCCAAAGTTCAGGTAGTAAGGCCCTTCCACATGGACATTGCAGATGTACTCCGCGATATTTTTGATTTTAGGTTCATGGAACAGGGGAGAGAAGGCCTCCGGCACAATGCTGGACAAAATTTCAAGGCAGCCCCACAGGGTCAGCCCGGCGTGGCGGTAATACTGCGCACCCTCGTTGCAGCAGCCGTCCGCGCCGTAGTCCTTTAAAAAGCAGTCGAGGCTGTACGCTGCCTGTTTGACGGCAGCCTGCCGCTGCTGCTGCGTGGTGGGCAGCAGAAAGACCGTGAGCAGCACATTCTGGGTGCACCAGCTCGTCCAGTTACACATAGGTTCTTCGCCGTTGCCCATCCACCAGAAGTGGCTTGTAAAATAAGGCGTCAGGATGCGGGCGTCCAGCTCCCGCTCCATCCGCACCGTGATGCCCGGTGCAGCGGCGTCCAGCTCGTCCGGCAGTAAGTACCGGGTCAGCGCCAGCAGGGCGCCGGTCTCGGCGGCAAACAGGTCCACGATGGGGCGGGTGGTGTCCGGCAGGGGCAGCTGCGGGGTGTCCCGGATGTAGCTGTTGTGGGCGGGCAGCTGCCATGCGCTTTCCTCGCAAAGCGCCCATACGGTATCTGCAATTTCATCCAGAAAGCGCCCTTCGTGCTCCACGCATTCGGCACATACCAGCGCGCACAGCCGCGCCCGGCGGGAGAAGTAAGCCGCCTCCCATGGGGTGCGCCGCCCGGTGTGGGTGAAATCCAGCCAGAGCGAGAGCGGCAGGGGCGCAATGGGCGTTTGCAGCGCGGCTTCTCCCGCCTGCAAAAAGCGCTGCTTTGCCCGCAGGGGCAGCCCCTGCCATGCGGTGCGTTCCTTGGCAGGGGGAAAGGGTCGGTAATCGGAAAGAAATTCCGGCAGAAAAGCAAGCTGTTCCTGTATCATAAAAGCCTCCGATTTTAAATACTTTGCTGGTATTCCCGCGGGCTGAGCCCCGTGACCTTTTTGAACACCTTGGAAAAATAAAAGGCGCTTTCGTACCCCAGTTTCTCAGCGATCTCGTATACTTTCAAATCGCCCTGTTCCAGCATCTCTTTCGCCGCAGCGATGCGGGTCTCGGTAATGTACTCCACAAAGCCGCTGTCGCCGTATTTGCCAAACAGCTGGCTGAGGTAGTTGGGCGAAAAATTGAACACAGCCGCCACATCGGCCAGCGTCAGCCGCTCGGAAAGGTGGCTCTGGATGTACTCCTGCACCTGTGCCACCACCTGCATCTTCCCGGCGGTGGCGTCGCCCTCGTTGACCTCCACGAACTGGATGGGCTGCTCCACCGTGAGCAGGGGCTGCAAATGGGCGTTTTCCCGGCAGCAGCGCGCCAGCCCCAGCAGGGAACCGGTGGGGCGTCCCACCGCCCAGAGCAACCGTACCGTGAAGTAGTTGTATAGAATTTGACTGGCGCGTTCCAGCAGCGGGCGCAGCACTGTCCGATATTTCTGACACTGAGCATCGGTCAGGCAGAACAGCACATTGCAGCGCATGGCATCTGCGCCTGTCACATAGCAGGGCAGGTAGTTTTGCAGGGTGGTCTCCAGCATCCGCCCGCAGGAAAAACTCAGCTTCAGCTGCTGGGCAGGGGTAAGGGCGGTGTTGGCGATGATCTCGCAGCTGGCTACAAGGTAGGCGTCGCTTGCAAGGTTCAGCTCCATGTGCTGCAAAGGCTGCTCCAATGCGGCTTCGTCCGGGAACAGCCCGGCGTATAGCCGCACGAAAAAACGCTCCTGATAGCTGCGCACACTCTCGGCAAGGTTTTCCTGTGCCGACAATTCGCCCAGCAAAGCGCGCTCCTTTTTTACCTTTTCGGCGGCCTTGGCAAGGGCAGTTTGCAGGTTCTCGGGGGTCAGGTCCAGCTTGACCAGATAATCCACCACCCCGGCACCCATGGCCTGCTTGATGTAATCAAATTCTTCAAAGCTGGTCAGCATGATAAAGGCGGGCAAGGCGCTGCGCTCCCGGCAGGTGCGGGCAAGGGTAAGCCCGTCCATCACCGGCATTTTTACGTCGGCAATGACGATATCCGGCTTCTCCCGCTCAATGAGTTCCAGCGCCAGCTTGCCGTTGCGGGCGGTGCCGCAGACGGTATAGCCCAGCTTTTCCCATTCCAGCATCCCCTGCAGGCCGATGAGCACCAGCGGCTCATCATCCACCAGTAATATCCGCAGCATGGCTGTCTCCTTTCTGTTGATAGGGCAGCCGGATGGTGACCTCGGTGCCCACGTCCTCTTCGCTTTCAATGGTCAGGCCGTAGCCCTCGCCAAAGGAATACCGGATGCGGCGGTTCACGTTCCACAGGCCGACATGACGGAACTTTTCAGCCTTTTCGGCACCCTCGGCGGGCTCGTCCAGAAGGTGAGCCACCAGCTCCGGCGGCATGCCCACGCCGTCGTCGGTAATGCGCAGCAATACGTCCCCGGTATCCGGGTCGGTGGAGATATCCAGCAGCACGCTGCCGTGGCCGCCCTTGGGTTCCAGCCCGTGGAAGATGGCGTTTTCCACCAGCGGCTGCAAGGTGAACCGGGGAATCATGCAGTCCCGGCAAAGGGTCTCGCTTTCAATGCGGGAGACCTCAATTTCCAAGTCGCCGCCGTAGCGGTACTGCTGGATGGTAAAGTAATCGTTGAGCAGCGCCAGCTCCTCCTGCAAAGGCACCAGCTTCTGGGTGCCCTTGGAGATGCTCTTGGTCAGCCGCGCAAAGGCGGTGACCATCTCGGCAATGCCGGGTGCGTGCTGGATGGTAGCCATCCAGCGGATGCTGTTGAGGGTGTTGTAGATAAAGTGCGGGTTCACCTCGTTTTGCAGCATCCGATATTCCAGCTCCTGTTTGCGGCGTTCGTCCTCCACACGGCGGGTCATCAGGCTCTCCACGTTCTCTGCCAGCTGGTTGATGCCCCGGCCAATGTCGCCCAGCTCGTTGTTCCACTCCACCGTGCGGTCCGGGGCAAAGTTGCCGCTGCCCACGGTCTCGATGCGCTTTTGCAGCGCCTCCACCGGGCGGGTGATGACCCACTCCAGCCAGTGCTGCATCAAAAAGCTCAGTGCCCAGATGATGGCAATGCCAAGGGTGATGAGCCACAGGTACACGCCGTAGTGCAGCAAAAAGGTATTTGCGGGCAAAAGCTGCACCAGCGCCGCGCTGCGGCCGTTCAGCGTTACCTTGACGACATAGTAGTTTTTGCCGTCCAGCTGCACCTTGCCCTGCCATGCGGTCTGCTCTGTCACGCCGTTATTGCTGCCGGTGCGCAGGGTGTAGTCAACCTCCCGCAGCGGGTTCTCGGTCTCGGTCAGGCTGCCGTTTTCGATCTGCCACAGGCGGCTGCCCATCTCCCAGTACAACGCGCTGCCGTCGGTCAGGTTGTAACCCGCTGCCGGGTCAGTGATGATGGCAGTGTCCAGCGCAAGGTAGGTGCTGCCCCGGTGCAAGGTGCCCTTGCCGCAGCGGACAGGCTGGCTGAGGGCGATGCAGCCCGGACTGCCGGGCAGCAGCGGGTCGGTGGTGAACTGCATCCCGTAGCCCTTGGGGAGAAACTGCTTTATGCTGGTGCGGTTGAGCGCCGCCGAGGCGTTCAGCGCGCCGAACTGCAAATGCCGGTCGTTCTCATTGGTGATAAAAAAGCGGAGGATATGGCTGTACAGGGTGCTGGAATAGTATTTTTCCTGCACGGCTTCGTAGGCGGCAATGGTCTGGGTGCCGTTGATACTTTCCTGCGAGATATACCGCCGCACGGTGCTGTCGATGGCAGCCCAGTTCAAAAGAGCATCGGCGCTGTCCAGACTGGTCTCGATGGAGGTAGCCACCAGCCGCAGGTTGAACTCTGCTGCCTGCAGGGAGTTGGCGCGCACATATTGGTTGGAGAGGGTGAACAGTGCTGCGCCCACAGCCAGCGAGGTAAGGATGGTAAAAAAGCGCATCCCCCATACGATCTGCCGCCGCAGCGGGAAACGATGGCTGCTCTTCATAACGGTGCCTCCTTTCTGGTGACAGTTTGCATTCTTTCCTTTATACAGTACTGATTCCGGCGCGGTTTGTCAACGACTTTTTTCATGAAAATTGTGTACTTTATACGCTTTTTTCTCGTACCATGGATGCAAACTGTGCAAGAGAGCAAGAAAGTGCAGACTCCAGTGTAAGAAAGTGCATCTTTTTTTAAAAGATACAGAAAAACTGCAACTCTTCCCGGAATTTTTCCATTCCGGTTTTTGCGTTTGTGCGGTATCCTAGTGTCAACAAAAGCGAGCGGCTCCCCGGCACGGGGGAGAACGCTGCACGAAATACACACACTGCCCTGAAGGAGGACACACTTATGAAAAAGATCTCTCGTCGTTCGTTCCTTACCGCTGCCGCTGCCTGCGGCGCTGCTGCTGCCCTGAGCGCCTGTGGCGGCTCTTCTGCAAGCTCCACCGCTGCTTCCTCCACTGCCGGTTCCACCGCTGCATCCGCAACCGCAGGCCCTGTTACCCTGCAGTGGTCGGTGTGGGATAAGGAGTCCACCCCCTACTGGCAGGCCATGGCCGACGGCTACATGGCAAGCCACAAGGACGTGACCATCGAGATGGTGGATCTGGGCTCCAGCGATTACATGACCGTTCTGGCTACCCAGCTGGCCGGCAGCGCCGATCTGGATGTCGTGACCGTCAAGGATATCCCCGGCTACGCAAACCTGATCAATCTGGACTACCTCAAGCCCCTGAACGAGGTGCTGACCCGCGACACCGGCGATTTCAACGGCACCATCGAGCAGCTGACCACCGATGACGGCAACTTCTACGCCGTGCCCTTCCGCAGCGACTTCTGGGTGGTGTACTACAATAAAGACCTGTTCGATAAGGCCGGTGTGGAGTACCCCTCCAACGACATGACGCTGGAAGACTACGATGCTCTGGCCCGCAAGATGACCAGCGGCTCCGGCGACACCAAGGTCTATGGCTGCCACTACCACACCTGGCGCTCCGCCGCTTCTCTGTTCTCCATTCTGGACGGCAAGAACACCATCATCGACGGCACCTACGACTTCATGAAGCCTACCTACGATATGGTCATTGCCCAGCAGAAGGACGGCATCTGCATGGACTACGGCTACCTCAAGACCTCTTCTCTGCACTACTCCGCAGCCTTTGAGAACCAGCAGTGCGCAATGGTCAACATGGGCAGCTGGTTCATCTCCACGCTGGAAGCTTACATGAAGGATGCCGAGACCAAGTTCAACTGGGGCATCGTCAAGTATCCGCACCCCGCCGGTGCAGAGGCTGGTTCTACGCTGGGCACTGTGACCAGCCTGGCCATCAACGCGGATTCTCCCAAGGCAGAGGCCGCTGCCGACTTCATCAACTGGTGTGTCTCCGAGGAGGGCGCACAGGCCATTGCCAAGACCGGCACCTTCCCGGCCTGCGGCTCCGATGCCACCGCCGACATCATCAAGTCCACCGAGGGCTTCCCCGAGGACAGCAATTCTGTGGATGCACTGACCACCTCCAACGTCTATCTGGAAATGCCCTACACCCAGTACGCCTCTGATATCGAGACCATCCTGAACGCCGAGCACGATGCCATTATGACCATGAGCGAGACCGTGGACGAGGGCATCCAGAACATGAACGATCAGGTGCCCGCAGTTCTCGGCTGATAAAGCGTTTTCCGCAATACGTTGCGGTTCTCCTTCTTCATCATTTTCAATCCCCATTCATTTTCCGATGAACGAGCATCGGAAAAAAGCCCTGTCTGAGCGGGGCGGGTATGCACAGCGCCCGCTCCGCTCGTTTTTTGGAAAAGTTGTTATACTTCCGGGAAAGGAGGCTCTTTTATGGCGAGTGCTGCTGTCCAGAATAAAACTCCCCGTAAAGTGCTAAAAAAATCGACCCGCGATTCTCTGATCGCGTATTCCTTCATTGCGCCAAACTTCATTGGCTTCTGCGTGTTTACGCTGGTGCCCATGGTGTTTGCCATTGCGCTGGCCTTCTGCGCATGGGACGGCCGCCACGCCATTGAGTTTGTCGGCCTGAAGAACTTTGTAAAGCTCTTCACCACCGATAAAATTTTTCAGGCGGCTTTGAAAAACACCATCGTCTATGTCATCGGCACCGTGCCGCTGACGCTGGCCTGCTCGCTGGCGATGGCGGTGCTGCTGAACCAGAACGTGAAGCTGCGCAACTTCTTCCGCACCGTGGCGTTCTTCCCCTATGTTGCCTCGCTGGTGGCGGTGGCAGCGGTGTGGAACATGATCTTCAACCCCTCCATGGGCCCCATCAACATGATCCTGAACCAGTTCTTCGGCGTGGCGGTGGAAAACCTGCCCCGCTGGGCTGCCGGTAAGGACACCGCTATGATCACGGTCATCCTGTTCAGTGTGTGGAAGAACATGGGCTACTACATGGTCATCTATCTGGCGGGCCTGCAGGGCTGCAACCCGGACCTGAACGAAGCCGCCGAGCTGGACGGCGCAAACCGCTGGCAGCAGTTCTGGCACATCACCCTGCCGCAGCTGCGCCCCACCACCTTCTTTGTGGTCATCATGCTCACCATCTCCGGCTTCAAGGTCTACGACCAGATGTACATGATCACGCAGGGCGGCCCCGGTACTGCTACCATGACGCTGGTGTACTACATCTATAATGTGGCCTTCGTCAATACTCCGAAATACGGCTACGCAAGTGCAATTTCCATGGTGCTGTTCGTACTGGTGCTGATCGTTACCATCATCCAGTTCCGCGGCTCCAAGGGCGAGAACTGAGAAAGGAGGAAGAACTATGTCTGCTGCTATTATCAAGACCGAAGCCTCTCAGAAGCGCCGCAATTTCATCTCCAAGTTCCTGATTTATTTCTTCCTCATCGTCATCACAGCTTGTATGCTGCTGCCCTTTTTGTGGATGCTGTCCTCCTCCTTTAAGCTGAATAAGGATGTGTTCGGCTTCCCCATCCAGTGGATCCCCAAAAATCCCCGCTGGCAGAATTATGTGGACATCTGGACCCAGATCCCGCTGCTGACCTTTGTGAAAAACACGGTCAAGATCACCGTGGTGGTCACCCTGTTGCAGCTGTTCACCTCCTCCTTTGCAGCCTACGCCTTTGCCAAGATGCAGTTCAAGGGCAAAAACGTGCTCTTCCTCGGCTATATTGCCACCATCGCAGTGCCTTGGCAGGCCTACATGGTACCCCAGTTCATGATGATGAGCTCTTGGCATTTGAACAACACCCATCTGGCCATTATGTGCCTGCAGGCCTTCAGCGCCTTCGGCGTGTTCCTGATGAAGCAGTTCTACGAGGGCGTGCCCACCGAGCTGTGTGAGGCTGCCCGCATTGATGGCCTGAGCGAGTATGGCATCTGGTGGCACATCATGCTGCCGCTCAGCCTGCCCGCCCTGTCCACTCTGACCATCTTCACCTTTGTGAATACCTGGAACGACTTCCTTGGCCCCCTGATCTACCTGACCAAGACCGAACTCAAGACCATCCAGATCGGTCTGCGTATGTTCATCACCCAGTATTCTGCAGAGTATGGCCTGATCATGGCGGCCTCTGTGGTGGCACTGATCCCGGTGCTGATCGTGTTCCTCTCCCTGCAAAAGTACTTTGTGCAGGGCGTGGCATCCACCGGCATCAAGGGTTAAACAAATCACCCGTAAGCGGGGCGTGGGCAGTACCCGCGCCCCGCATTTTTTGCGGAAAAAGAGGGAAAGTGCTATGTTATATCCTGAACAAAATGAAGCACGTCTGAAGCTGAGCCTTGACGGCACATGGGCGTTTGCGCTTGGCAGCTGCGCAGAAAACCAGTTCGACCCTGCAAAGCCCCTGCTGGACGCTCAGCCCATCGCCGTGCCCGCCAGCTACAACGACCAGAACGACCAGACCACTGCCCTGCGCCGCCACTACGGCTGGGCATGGTATCAGCGCAAGGTCACCCTGCCCGCCTTCTGCGCCGGGCAGCGGGTGGTGCTGCGGTTCGGCTCGGTGACCCACACGGCAAACGTCTGGCTGAACGGCCAGCTTATCGCACAGCACAAGGGCGGCTTTACCCCCTTTGAAGCAGATGTTACCGCCCTGCTGCGCCCCGGCAAGACCGCACTGCTGACTGTAGCCTGCGACAACCGGGTGAACCACAGCACCCTGCCTGTGGGCAACGAGGACGGACAGCTGGCCTTTTTTGGCTCGGACAACGCGGGCATCCCAAGTGTGGAAGCCGCCAAGCGCACCGCCGCACCCCAGAACCGCCCGAACTTTGACTTCTTTAACTATGCCGGTATCCACCGCCCGGTGGTGCTCTACACCACCCCAAAAGAGTATATCGAGGATGTGACCGTAGTGCCCGCCGTGGACGGCACGGTGCAGTACGCGGTCAAAACCACCGGCAGCGCGCCTGTCCATGTCACGGTGCTGGACGCTGACGGCAACGCCGTTGCAAGCGCCGAGGGTGCAGAAGGCACGATCACCATCCCGGAGGTGCATCTTTGGGAGCCGAAGCCCGGCACGCCCTACCTGTACACCCTGCATATCACCTGCGGGGCGGACGTCTACGACCAGACCTTTGGCGTGCGCAGCATTGAGGTGCGGGGCACACAGGTGCTTTTGAACGGTAAGCCGCTTTACTTCAAGGGTTTTTGCAAGCACGAGGACTTTACCGCCCACGGCCGCGGCTTTGACCCGGTGCTGAACGTGAAGGACGTGAACCTGATCCACTGGGCAAACGCCAATGCCGTGCGCACCAGCCACTACCCCTACGCCGAGGAGTTCTACGACCTGTGCGATCGGGAGGGCATTCTGGTGATGGACGAGACCCCGGCGGTGGGCATCGGCGGCGGGGCGGCGGTGAATCCTTATAAGGAATACCCCCTCGCGGAGCATCACCGGCAGGTGCTTGCCGAGATGATCCATCGGGACAAAAACCACCCCTGCGTGGTGCTGTGGAGCCTTGGCAACGAGCCGGATCTGGAGCACTTCCCGCAGGATGCCTACGATTACTGGCACCCGCTGTATGAGCTGGCGCACCGACTGGACCCGCAAAACCGCCCGGTCACCCTCGTCTGCTGCCAGAACGACTATACGAAGGATATCACCACCCGCACCATGGATATCGTCTGCATCAACCGCTACTACGGCTGGTACAACCTTTCCGGCGACATGGACGCCGCCTGCTGCGGTTTGAATCAGGAGTTGGATTTTTGGGCAGAACAGCACAAGCCCGTGATGATGAGCGAGTACGGCGCGGACACCGTGGCAGGGCTGCACACCGCCGGAGCCGAGATGTTCAGTGAGGAGTTTCAGGTGGAATTCTACCGCCGTTTGGATGCAGAGTTTGACAAGCGCCCGTGGTTTGTGGGAGAATTTGTCTGGAACTTTGCAGACTACGACACCGTGCAGGGCCCCATGCGGGTGGACGGCAACAAAAAAGGCCTGTTCACCCGGGACCGCCGCCCCAAGCTGGGCGTGCACTTTTTGCGCCAGCGCTGGCACGATATCCCGACCTTTGGATTTAAGGAGTGACTATAATGAAAACCTACCAGAACCACGCCATGACCGACGCCGAGGCACGGCAGGCACTGGCCGATGCCTGCAGGCAGGTGGAGACCAATCTGCCCCTGTACACCTACCAGTGCCAGAACCATTCCAGCGTCAACAATATCTACCCCGGCTGCGCCAATAACCAGTGGACCTGCGGCTTTTGGCCCGGTGAGATCTGGCTGGCCTACGAGGCTACCGGGGAGGAGAAATTCAAAACCGCTGCCCTCATTCAGGTGGATAGCTTTGCGGACCGCATTGCCCGCAAGGTGGAGGTGGATTACCATGACATGGGCTTTTTGTACAGCCCCACCTGCGTGGCAGCATGGAAGCTGGTGGGCAGCGAAAAGGGCAAAAACGCCGCCATTGCCGCCGCCGACCAGCTGCTGACCCGCTACCAGCCAAGCGGTAGATTTTTGCAGGCATGGGGCACCATGGACGACCCCGGCAACTACCGCTATATCATCGACTGTATGCTCAATGTGCCGCTGCTGTACTGGGCGGCACAGGTGACCGGCAGCGACCACTACCGCGAAATCGCCGCCGCTCACACCGCCACCACGCTGGCAAACTCCTTCCGGCCGGACGGCAGCACCTACCACACCTTCTTTATGAACCCGGACGGCACCCCCAAGGGCGGCCGCACCTGTCAGGGCTATAAGGACGACAGCTTCTGGGCACGGGGACAGGCGTGGGGCGTGTACGGCAGTGCCATCGGCTACACCTATACCCACGATGAAAAGTTCCTCGAGGTGTTCCGCAAAGCACTGGCGTTCTACCTTTCCCGTCTGCCAGAGGATATGATCCCCTGCTGGGATATGCTCTTTGCCCCGGAAAGCGGCGAACCCCGGGATTCCTCCTCCGCTGCCATCGTGGCCTGCGGCCTGCTGGAAGCGGCAAAGTATGTGGACGAAACAGAAGCTGCCCAGTGGCGCACACTGGCGCGGCAGATGCTGGCTAGTCTGACCGCAAACTACGCAGTAAAGCCCGGCACCCTCGGCTCCGGCCAGCTGCTGCACGGCACTTACAGCAAAAAGAGCCCCTACAACACCTGCACCCCGGAGGGCGTGGATGAATGTACGAGCTGGGGCGATTATTTCTACATGGAGGCGCTGACCCGCCTGACCAAAGACTGGGAGATGTACTGGTAATGAACTTGCAGACCAAAGCGGATTTTACCGCACTGATGCACAAATTTCTCGACCCCCTCAAGCCTTATTATTCCGCAGGCTGTGCCCGGCTGCATCTGGGCGAGACGGGCGTGACCTACAACCAAAATGCCATTGAGCTGGAAGCCTTCAGCCGCCCGCTGTGGGCGCTGGTGCCCTTCTGGGTAGGCGGCGGCTCTGAGCCGGAATTTGAAACCATCTACCGCAAGGGTCTTGCGGCCGGCGCCGACCCGGAAAACCCCGAATACTGGGGCACCACCGGGGAGTACGACCAGTGTTATGTGGAGATGGCTGCCATTGCCTGCGGCATCCTCACCGCACCGGAAAAGCTGTGGACGCCGCTTTCTGACACCGAAAAACAGAACCTTGCCGCATGGCTGGGGCAGATCAACGCCCACACCATCCCGGACTGCAACTGGCAGTTTTTCCGCATCCTTGTGAACCTTGCCCTGAAAAGCGTGGGGATGCCTTACAGCCCGGAGCTGCTGGAGGACGGTCTTTGCAAAATTGATAGCTATTACAGCGGCGACGGCTGGTCCACCGATGGCGCTTCCGTGCAGAAGGATTACTACATCCCGTGGGCCATCCAGTATTACGGGCTGCTCTACTCTAAATTTGCCGCAGACACCGACCCCCGGCGTGCTGCACTCTACCGCCAGCGCGCCCAGCTGTTCGCGCAGCAATTCGTCTACTGGTTCGATGCCAACGGCGCAGCCTTGCCCTTTGGCCGCAGCCTGACCTACCGCTTTGCTCAGAACAGCTTCTGGGCGGCCTGCATCTGGGCAGGGCTGGAGCCACTGCCCTTGCCGGTGATGAAGGGACTCATCGTCCGCAACTTCAACTGGTGGCTCGGGCAGAAAATGTTCGACAGGGACGGCATTCTGACCATCGGCTACTGCTACCCGCAGATGTATATGGCCGAGCGGTACAACGCCTCCGGCAGCCCCTACTGGGGTATGAAGAGCTTTTTGCTGCTGGCTTTGCCGGACGACCATCCCTTCTGGTCTGCCGAGGCCGCGCCCATGCCCGCATTGGAGCGGCTCAAGCCCATGCCATACGCCAATATGCTGGTGCAGCGCCGGGCGGGGCGGGTAACGGCCTATGCCGCCGGTGTCAACGAGGGGCATGGCCACGGACAGTTCCCGGAAAAGTACGCAAAATTTGCCTACGATACCCGCTTCGGCTTCTGCGCCTCCCGCAGCCGGGAGGTGCTCAATCAGGCCGCGCCGGACAGCATGTTGGCCTTTGTCATCGACGACAACGTGTTTGTGCGCAAGGTGAGCAAAACGTGGGAAATTGAAGCCGGGGCTGTGACCGCGCAGTGGTCGCCCTTCCCCGGTATTGAGGTCACCACCACCATCACCCCCACTTCCACCGGCCACCGCCGCCACCACGAAATTGACAGCAGTTTCGACTGCGAAGCCTACGACTGCGGTTTTGCCGTGCCGAATTTTGCACCGGGCTACGCCGAAAGTGTGGAAAATGATACCGCCGAAACCCATTGCGACACCCTGCGCTGCACCGTGCGCGGCAGGGGAGAGGCAGTGGTCATCGGCTGCGACCCCAACACCAGCCTGTATTTTACCAACGTCCATCTGCCTGCCGTGAAGTACCACATCCCCAAGGGGCACACAGAACTGGACACCGAGGTCTTTGACGAAGCGGACTGATGCCGCTTCTTTCTAGAAAAACAGTCGTTTTGTGCGGCTGTTTTTCTTCTATCCTGTGCTATAATGAGAGCAGAAAATGCTGCGAGGTGACATTTATGCCTTTGAATAACCCGATTACCCCGGCGCTTCTGGCCGACCCGGAAATTTTCCAGCAGAACCGTCTGCCCTTCCATGCCCACTTTGCCGACCAGACAAGCCCCGAACTGCCGCTGACCGTCAGCTTGGATGGCGAGTGGAACTTCCGCTATGCGGAAAACCTGACTGCACCCTTTACGGACTGGGACACCCTGACCGTGCCCGGCTTCATCCAGATGCAGAGCCTGCAAAAGCCCGGCAAGCCCTACGGCACGCCCCATTACGTCAACACTCAGTACCCGTGGGACGGCCACGAAAAGCTACACCCCGGTCAGATTCCGCAGGACTATAACCCCATCGGGGAGTATCAGCGCAGCTTTACCCTGCCGGAAAGCTGGGCCAGCTGCTACCTGCGCCTGAACGGTGCCGACAGTGCCGCCGCCGTCTGGTGCAATGGCGTTTACATCGGCTACACCGAGGATACCTTCACTCCCGCTGAATTTGACATGACCGCCGCCGTCCACCCCGGCGAAAATACTTTGACGGTACAGGTGTACCGTTTCTCCTCCGGCAGCTGGCTGGAAGATCAGGATTTCTGGCGCATGAGCGGTTTATTCCGCTCGGTGGAGCTGTTCACCAAGCCGGAGCTCCATCTGGAAGATGTCTTTGTGAAGCAGAGTTTTGCAGATGATTTTTCCAGTGCTACCGTCACCTTTGATTGCAAGGTCAGCGGTGCGGGAACGGTGTCGGTGGTGCTTGATGGCGAGGAGCAATCCGCTGAGGTGGGCGAGCCTGCCGAGTACGACAGCGGCGTGGTGTTCGGCAAGGGCGAGACTGACCCGGACGTGGAAGAGGACGTACAGGATGTCTCCTTCACCTTTACGGTGGAGCGCCCTGCCCTGTGGAGCGCCGAACAGCCGAACCTGTACGAAGCCGAAATTGCCCTGCTGCGCGAGGGCGCTCTCGTGGAGCGCACCGGGTTGAAAGTCGGTCTGCGCAAATTTGAGCTGAAAGACCGCCAGATGCTTTTGAACGGCAAACGCATCGTGTTCAAAGGTGTCAACCGCCACGAGTGGAGCTGCCGCACCGGCCGCACCGTCAGCAGGGAAGAGATGCTGTGGGATGTGAAAAACCTCAAGGCCCACAACGTGAACGCCGTGCGCACCAGCCACTACCCGGATGACCCGTATTTCTTGCAGCTCTGCGATGAATACGGCCTGTATGTCATCGGGGAGACGAATCTGGAAAGCCACGGCACATGGCAGAAACTGGGCGCAGACGGCTCGGACGAGTGGACGCTGCCCGGTGCGCGCCCGGAGTGGCGGGAGAATGTGCTTGCCCGCGCCGAAGCCATGCTGGAACGGGACAAAAACCACCCCGCTATCCTCATTTGGTCTTGCGGCAACGAGAGCCACGGCGGCAAGACCCTGTGGGAGATGAGCGAATACTTCCGTCACTCTGACCCCAGCCGCCTTGTGCACTACGAGGGCATTTTCTGGAACCGGGAATACCCCGCTACCTCTGATATGGAAAGCCAGATGTACACCCCGGTGGCAGACATCAAAAAGTTTTTGGCAGAGCACCCGGAAAAGCCTTTTATTATGTGCGAGTACAGCCACGCCATGGGCAACAGCTGCGGCGGCATCACCGACTACACCGAGTATGCCTACGAAGAGCCGCTGTATCAGGGCGGGTTCATCTGGGAGTACATGGACCACGGCATCGCATTGACAAGTCCGGACGGCAAGCCCGGTTTTGCCTACGGCGGCGACTTTGGCGACCGCCCCACCGACCGGGAGTTCTGCGTGGACGGCCTTGTGCTGCCCGACCGCCGCAATACCCCCAAGATGGACGCCGTCAAAGCGGCCTATGCTCCCTTGAAAATCACCCTGACCGACACGGAAGCCGTGATTGAAAACCGGAACCTCTTTACCGACCTGAGCGCCTACGACCTTGTGTTTGCATCCTCGGTCAACGGCAAGCCGGAACGTCGCGCGGTGCTGCGGGCAGACTGTGCACCCGGTAAAACCGTGCACATTGCGTTCCCGTTCGCTCTGCCGGAAACGGGGCTTGCCTGCATGACCGTTACCGCAGTACAGCGGGCTGCACTACCCGGCATCCCGGCGGGTTATGAAGCCGCTTTTGGGCAGCTATGGCACAACCATTCCGAAGCCCGGCTGACCCTGCCCGCCCCGCAGCTGGTGGAGATGGACTGCAACATCGGCGTGAAGGGCGAGGGCTTCGAGTATATCTTTGGACGCGGCAAGGGGCTTGTGTCCATCCGCTATAACGGTGTGCAGCTGTTGGACGATACCGTGCGCCCCAACTTCTGGCGTGCGCCCACCAACAACGACGAGGGCTGCGCTGAACCGTTTACATTTGCCTTCTGGAAAACCGCCGGTCTCTACGCCCGGTGCGATAACCTGACTGCCGAAACAAAGGGTGAGTTCGTCATCGTCCGCGCAAACTACACCCTGCCAGATGGGCAGACGCTGCCCATTGATTTTGCCATTGACGGCGCAGGCCGCTGCGATATCACCATGACATGGCAGGGCGCGCGCACTGAGCTGCCGGAGTTCGGGCTGCTCTTCCCGCTGCGCCGGGAACTGACCGAGGTATCCTATCTGGGTCTTGGTCCCCGGGAGACCGCTGCCGACCGCACCGCAGGCGGCAAGATGGGCGAGTGGAACTACAATGTCCGGCAGGACTTTGCCCAGAACAGCCCCGTCTACCCGCAGGAGTGCGGCAGCCGTACCGACGTGTACCGCGCAGTGCTCACCGGCAGCGGATTGAATATAGGCATCGGCTTTGCAGGGGACGGCATGACCTTCTCCGCTCTGCCCTATACGCCCCATGAGCTGGAAAACGCCCGCCACCTCTATGAGCTGCCCCGGGATGACAACAAGACTGTCGTCCGGTGCGCTGCCTTCCAGCGCGGCGTTGGCGGCGACAACAGCTGGGGTGCAAAACCCCATGCAGACGCTTGCTTTGCGGTGGAAAAGGGCATGACCTTTGCATTTACCATCCAGAAGCAGGGATAAATAGCTTTTTGACCAAAGCGGTGGGTACCGTAAGGACTGCCGCTTTGGTCTTTTTTTGCTTTTGCGGGGATTTTTATGCCCGAATTTTTACAAAAAATTCACTCTGGCAGGGTTGCCGCCGCATACCGAATGTGCTATGATGAAGTGCAAAATTTTAAGCGGAGCGATGAATTTTGATTTGTCGAGCTCGCGGAATCAGGAGGAACTACCATGCAGAAGAATTATGTGCAGGAAATTCTGAGCATCATTCACAGTGGTCTGCCCAAGGCAGAGCTGGCCGAAAAACTGTCGGATTACCATGAAAAGGATCTGGCAGATGCGTTGGAGGCACTGACCCCCGCCGAACGACAATCGCTCTATTCCATTCTGGGCGTGGATACCGTTGCCGAGATCTTTACCTATCTGGACGATGCCGAGCCGTATCTGAAGGAGCTGCCCAGCCACGAGGCCGCAAAGGTCATTTCCAACATGGACTCGGACGATGCGGTGGACGCACTGGAAGACCTTGACGATACTGATAAAAACGAGATCGTCAACAAACTGGACAAAGACTCGGTGGAAGATGTGAAGATGCTGCTCTCTTATGACGAGGATGAGATCGGCAGCAGAATGACCACCAACTACATCTCCATCAAAAACGATATGACTATCCGGCAGGCGATGAGCGAGCTGGTAAAGCAGGCCGGAGAAAACGACAACATCTCCACGCTGTATGTGGTGGATGAAAACGAGCACTTCTACGGCGCCATCGACCTGAAAGACCTCATCATTGCCCGGGCAGAGAAAAGCTTGGAAAGCCTGATCGTCCGCTCCTATCCCTATGTCACCGACCGGGAGCAGATCAGCGATTGTATCGACCGTATCGTGGACTACGCGGAGCGCAGCCTGCCTGTGCTGAACGATGCCGGTAAGCTGGTGGGCATCATCACCTCGTCCGATGTTGTCGAGCTGGTCGACGATGAGATGGGCGATGATTACGCAAAGCTGGGCGGTCTGACCGGCGAGGAAGATCTGAACGAAAGCGTTTTTGAAAGTGTGAAAAAGCGTCTCCCGTGGCTGATCGCGTTGCTGTTCCTCGGGATGCTGGTTTCCTCGGTCGTCGGTGCGTTTGAATCTGTGGTAGCGGTGCTGCCGGTGGTCATCTGCTTCCAATCCATGGTGCTGGATATGGCCGGTAACGTTGGCACCCAGTCGCTGGCTGTGACCATCCGTGTGCTGGTGGACGAAAACCTGACCCTTTCCAAAAAATTGCAGCTGCTCTGGAAGGAGACCCGCGTGGGGCTTTTGAACGGTGCCATTCTGGCTGTGATGGCCTTGGGCTTTCTGGGCTGCTATATCCACTTTTTCAAGGGCTACGTCTGGACCTCGGCGTTTTTGCTGTCCGGCTGTGTTGGCCTGTCGCTGATCGTGTCCATGGTCATTTCCAGTCTGGTGGGTACGCTGATCCCGATGCTGTTCCACAAAATCCATATCGACCCGGCGGTCGCTTCCGGCCCGCTGATCACTACGATCAACGATCTGGTGGCGGTCGTAGTCTACTATGGTCTTGCCATGGTCGTGCTGATCGATCTATTCCACCTTGCATAACGGGGTGCATCAAACAGGGCGTTCCCGACGAGGGAGCGCCCTGTTTTGCGTTAAGATGTTTTTTCCGCTGAAAATGCTCAGAGGGCATTCAGGCTCGTCCCAGCCCAAAGGACAGTCGTGGACAAAAGAAAAAGCGACGACCCGTGCAGGTGGGTCATCGCTTTTCTCGTCCCTTGCGGGACAGGCAGGGTAAATGATAAGAAGGTAAATGAAGAAAATAGCAAGGTCAAAAACAAAAGCGTGTGCGGAGCCGAATTTGCTGCTCCAAAGAGAAGATGTATCCAAGTTTCGCTTTTGTTGGATACAACATACCACTTTGGAACAGAAATTGCAAGAGCTTTTTTAAAATTTCTCCCTAAAAATACGCGGGAAATCGCATTTTTGTAGAAACGCACAAATTTTATGGAAAGTTCCCGGCAAACTGACGAACAAGCATAAAAACGGAAAGCCTGCCGGAAAACCGTGCAGGGAACCCTTTATAAAACCGGCGGGAAATGGGAGATAGGCATGGAAAGCGGATTTTCGTGAGATGTATCGTGTACCGCTTTACAAGCAGCCGGGGGTGTGTTAAGATGGACACATCTGCTGCAACCGGAAAAATACACGCGCCGGGCAGCGGCGGCGTACCGGAAAAGTGCCCGGTGCCGGGAGGGAAGAGACGAATGACAAAGCTACTGCATGGCAATGAAAAAAGAAGCCAGACCGGCGGGCGGGAGCCGCTGTTCAGCCAGAAGGAACTGCTGGTACTGGCCATTCCGCTGCTGGTGGAGCAGCTGCTGGAAGTGACGGTGGGCATGGCCGACACCATGATGGTGTCCCGCTGCGGCGAGGCGGCCATCTCCGGCGTCAGTCTGGTGGATATGATCAACAACCTTATCATCGTGCTGTTTGCGGCACTGGCTACCGGCGGCGCGGTGGTGGTAAGTCAGTATCTGGGCGCAAAGGACAGGCCGGATGCCAACAAAAGCGCCGGTCAGCTGCTGCTGCTCAGCGGCTTGTCCGGCATGGTGATCGGCGCGGTATGCTTTGTGCTGGCCCGCCCCATGATCCGGCTGTTCTACGGCTCGATTGACGCTGACGTGCTGGACGCGGGCGTGAAGTACCTGCAGATCATCGCCCTCAGCTACCCGTTTCTGGCGCTGTATAACGGCGGTGCGGCACTGTTCCGCAGCATCGGCAACTCCAAAATCTCCATGCAGATCAGCTTTCTGATGAACATCATCAACATCGTGGGCAACGCGGTGTGCATCTTCGGCTTCAAAATGGGAGTGGACGGCGTAGCATGGCCCAGCGTGGTGTCCCGCGTGGTGGCTGCGGCGCTGATCCTGCGCAAGTGCTACCGGGAGGATGCGGTGCTTACCGTGCCCAAGACCCTGCGGCTGGACGGCGGCATGGCAAAGCGCATTCTGGGTATCGGTATCCCTTCGGCCTTTGAGAACAGCCTGTTCGAGGCCGGGCGCATTCTGGTGGTGAGTATGATCTCCACTTTCGGCACGGTGCAGATCGCAGCCAACGCAGTGGCAAACAATCTGGACGGCATGGGCGTCATCCCGGGCAAGGCCATCAGTCTGGCTATGATCACGGTGGTGGGGCGCTGCATCGGTGCCGGTGACCACGAGCAGACCGTTTACTACACCCGCAAGCTGCTGCTGTGGGCTTATATCACCATGGGGCTTTCCAACGGAGCGATCCTGCTGTTCCTCCGGCAGCTGGTGGGCATCTACGCCCTTTCCGGCGAGACGATGGAACTGGCAATCACGCTGGTCACCATCCATGCGGGCTGCGCCATTATCTTCTGGCCGCTGTCCTTCGTGCTGCCCAACGCCCTGCGCGCGGCCAACGATGTGAAATTTACCATGGTGGTGTCCATCCTCAGCATGGCGTGCTGGCGGCTGGGCTTTAGCTATCTGCTGTGCGTCCGCATGGGCTGGGGCGCTGTGGGCGTGTGGGTGGCTATGGTCATTGACTGGACCTGCCGCGTGACCTGCTTTGTGCTGCGCTTCCGCAGCGGCGCATGGAAAACAAAATATCAAGCATAACAATAAGGAGAAGAGCATGAAACTGATCAGCTGGAACGTGAACGGCCTGCGCGCCTGCCTGACCCACGGCTTTGCCGAGAGCTTTGCCGCGCTGGACGCGGACATCTTCTCGGTGCAGGAGACCAAGATGCAGCCGGGACAGGCAGATTTTGCGCCGGAGGGCTACACCGAATATACCTACTCTGCCGAGAAAAAGGGATACTCCGGCACAGCCTGCTGGTGCAAAACAGTACCGCTGGCGGTGACCACCGGCATCGGGCTGGAACAGCACGACCACGAGGGACGGGTGCTGACGCTGGAATACCCCGGCTTTTATCTGGTGAACTGCTACACCCCCAACAGTCAGGATGGACTGAAGCGGCTGGACTACCGCATGGAGTGGGAGGATGCTTTCCGGGCGTACCTGCTGGCGCTGGACGCAAAAAAGCCGGTGATCCTGTGCGGCGACCTGAACGTAGCACACACTGAGATGGACATCAAAAACGCCAAGACCAACCGCATGAGTGCGGGCTTTACCGATCAGGAGCGCGCCAAGATGACCGAGCTGCTGGCGGCGGGTTTTGCGGATAGCTTCCGGGTGGTGCACCCGGACGAGGTGAAGTACAGCTGGTGGAGCTACCGCTTCCACGCGCGGGAAAAGAACGCGGGCTGGCGCATCGACTATTTTATCGTTTCCCGGCGCATTGCAGACCGCATCCGCGCCGCCGAGATCCACAACGAGATCTTCGGCTCCGACCATTGCCCGGTGGAGCTGCAGATCGACCTGTAATATAAGGAGAAGCCAATGCTGAAAAATTATCTTCTGATCTTCTTTATCTCTATGGTACCCATCATCGAGCTGCGCGGAGCCATCCCCATCGGGCTGGGCATGGGGCTGCCGGTGCTGCCCACCTACCTTTTGTGTGTGCTGGGCAATATGATCCCGGTGCCCTTCATCTACCTGTTCGCCCGCAAGTTCCTCATCTGGGGCTACCACAAGCCACTCATCGGCCCCATCTGCCGCTTTTGCATCAACAAGGGCGAAAAGGGCGGCCGCGCACTGGAAGCCAAAGCAGGCAAGGGCCTGACCGTGGCGCTGCTGCTGTTCGTGGGCATCCCGCTGCCGGGCACCGGTGCGTGGACGGGCACGCTGGCAGCCTCCATTCTGGATATGAAGTTCAAGGACGTATTGATCGCCTGCATGGGCGGTGTGCTGCTGGCAGGCATCATCATGGGCTTGGCAAGCGCCGGTCTGCTGGGCGTGCTCAGCGGGCTGTTTGCGGCGGGCTGACAAAACGCGGATGCTTTTGTCGTGAAAAATGCCGGTAGCTTTTCTGCCCGGAGTGTGCTAAACTGAATAACAGTTGTGTAAAGACCGGGACTCGCTTCCGGTCAGAAAGGACGTTATAGAACATGGATCATGCACTGAATCAGAAAATTGACGCATACATTGCGGAAAACAAAGAGCAGCTGCTGCAGGACATTGCAGCGCTGGTCGCCATCGACAGCGTGGAGGGCACCCCGGAGGAGGGCGCACCCTTCGGCGCAGGCCCTCGGGCCGCGCTGGACAAGACGCTGGAGCTGGCAGCAGGCATGGGCTTTGCCACCCGCAACTGCGAAAACTACATCGGCTATGCCGAGCTGGCCGGTGCAGACCCGGAAAAATATCTGGCTACCATCTGCCATGTGGACGTTGTGCCCGTGGGCAACGGCTGGACGGAAGACCCCTTTAAGATGCGCATTCAGGACGGCTGGCTGCTGGGCCGCGGCGTCTCGGACGATAAGGGCCCGATGATCGTTACCCTGTACGCGCTGAAGTTCCTCAAGGAGCAGGGCTACCAGCTGCGCTACCCCATCCGTGCCATTGTGGGCGACAACGAAGAGACCCACATGAACGATGTGAAGTACTATCTGGAAAACTACCCCGCCCCGGTGTTCTGCTTTACCCCGGATGCCGAGTTCCCGGTGTGCAACGGCGAAAAAGGCCACTTCGGCGGCAAGATCGTCAGCCCGGTGTGCAACGGCGTCATTGCAGAGTTTGAGGGCGGTGTGGCCAACAACGCTGTGCCGGACCGCGCCAGCGCACTGGTCAAGACCGATATCCGCAAGCTGAAGAACGCCCCCAACATCACGCTGGAACCGGAAGGGGACGGCGTGCGGGTGCGCGGCTGGGGCAAATCCGGCCACGCCGCCATGCCGGAGGGCACGGTGAACGCCATCGGTCTGGTGGTGGATTATCTGCTGGATAACGGCCTGTGCAACGATGCCGAGCGCGCTTATCTGGAAGCGCTGCACAAGCTGCACTGCTCCACCGCAGGCACCGGCCTTGGCATCGACTGCGCCGACGGTCCCTTTGGCCCGTTGACCATCATCGGCGGCCGCATCTATATGGAGGACGGCAAGATGGTGCAGACCATCGACAGCCGCTTCCCCACCTGCACTAACGGTGAAAAGCTGACCGCACAGGTCACTGCTGCACTGGGCGAGGGCGCAAAGCTGGAGGATGTGGACGCAGCCGAGCCGTTCTATATCGAGGCCGACAGCCCCGCCATCCGCGCCTGCATCGACACCTACAACGAGGTGACCGGCGAGAATGCCACCCCCTTCACCATGGGCGGCGGCACCTATGCCCGCCACTTCCCCTATGCCGTCAGCTTCGGCCCGGAGCATGAGGATGTGAAGCTGCCGGAGTTCGGCGGCCCGATGCACGGTGCCAACGAGGCTGCCCCCATCGACAAGCTGCTGGAGGCCGTCAAGATCTACATTCTGGCGCTGCTGCGTCTGGAAGAGATCGACTTCTGAGGTACGGCATGAACGTGCTTGTCATTGACGGGCAGGGTGGGGGACT
Source organism: uncultured Faecalibacterium sp. (assembly GCA_934525405.1). GTDB lineage: Bacteria > Bacillota > Clostridia > Oscillospirales > Ruminococcaceae > Faecalibacterium. The sequence goes on along the minus strand of CAKSZF010000002.1, from coordinate 36,486 downwards.
GGGCCGCCAGCTGGTGGCCGCCCTCAGTGCCCAGTGCCCGGACATCCGGCTGGTGGCCGTGGGCACCAACAGCGTCGCCGCACAGGCCATGCACAAGGCCGGTGCGCAGCGCGTCGCCACCGGCGAGAACGCTGTGGTGGTGAACTGCCGCAATGCGGATATCATCGTGGGGCCCATCGGCATCGTCATTGCAGACGCGCTGCTGGGGGAGATCACCCCCGCCATGGCCGCGGCAGTGTGCCAGAGCAGCGCCACCCGGGTGCTGATCCCGGTGAACCACTGTGAAAACTATATCGTCGGCGTGCCCGACCAGCCCATCGGCAGCCTTGTAGCTGCCGCCGTGCAGAAGGTGAAAGCCCTCTGCACCGGGGAAGGCTGCTGAAAAGTGCTATAGACCATCTAGAATGGCCGCCGCGTGCGCTCTGGCCATATTCAGCGGAAGAATATTTTGAATTTCGGGGGACAGGAAAGTCTGCGGACTTTCCTGTCCCCATTTTCACAAGAGGGGGCGTAACGGAAAAAAGGCAATGCTGCTGCCGTTTTCCGCAGAGATTTTTGTTGAGCGCTTTTATAGCAAAACAGGCGGCTGTACAAAATGCTGTACAGCCGCCTGTTTAGTTTATTCAGCGCATATTGCTGGTGCGGTGCTCCATCAGATAGGTAGCCTGCAGGTCTGCGATGTGCAGCTTGACCGCCAGCGGGTACTTGTCGTAGGCCTCCGAGATGGCAAAACAGCCGCCTCGGGCCGCATCGTCAAAGCCGCCCATGTGCCAGCGGATGGCAACCGCTTCCTCCACCTTCAGCTTCATGAACCGCTCAATGAGGAACACGCTCTTTTCGCCGTGACCGTAGGGGAAAAGGTCGTCCACACTGTAAAAGGGCGCTTTCTCCCACTGTCCGGTGGCCTCGTTCTTCACGTTGCGGGTGCCCAGCTTGTAATAGTTGGCCTTGCACAGGTCGTGCAGCAGGGCACAGATGGCGTAGCTCTCTTCGTTTTCGCCCTCGGTGAAAAAGCTGTCGTGCAGCGCGTGGTAGACGTTCAGACTGTGCATGCACAGTCCGCCCTCACAGGCTCCGTGAAAACGGGTGGACGCCGGTGCGGTGAAAAAATCTGTCTTTTTGTCCAGCCAGTCCAGCAGCTTTTCGCTGCCCGGGCGGGTGACGTGCTGCTGCCAGACGTCCAGAAACTCTGCGCGGTCGCCCCCGCTCACAGCTCCATGTCCTCCAGAATGCCCTTGAGGATGGCCAGCTCGTCGTGGCTCAGGGAGATGCCCTTGCCCATGCGGGTGCCGTCCGGGGACCAGTCGCGGATGTCGTACTTGGGCTCGCCGTCGTTCCAGCTGATAAGGTTCAGCTGACGCTCCCAGCCGCGGGGACGCTGGCTCAGCACGGCCACACGCTGGACAACTTCGTATTTGATCTCTGCCATATTGCAAAACCTGCCTTTATGTTTATATGCTACCATAATAAGGGAAGTGCGGCGAGATTTCAACAGGTAAACTGAAATATTTTAAAAAATTTTTGTTACGATCAGCCGTAAGGGGCGTCCTCGCGCCATTCCACCAGCTCCAAAACGGCGGCGGTGTCCTCGTCCGGGGCGGGGTGACGGCTGTGCAGCTTCTGCTTTGTGCTGAACAGCCCGGGTGCATAGTGCGTCATCACGCTGGTCTGTACGTCCCCGGACAGAAAGGCGGCGGCATTCTTCTGGCGGCAGGCCATGGGAGTGCCGTCGGTCATGGGGACACCGGGCTTTTCCGGCTGCGGCAGTTCCGGCGGGGGCAGCTGGGTGCCGGGCGTGTCCGGCGCAGCCGGGGGCTGCAAGGGCATACTGCCCAGCGGCGGGGATTTGCGGGTGCTGTTTGCCTGCGGGGCGGCAGCGGTGCCGGGCTGGTTTTCCAGTTCGCGGCGGATGAAGGGTTCCAGAGAGTTCATCAAAATTCACCTCCACCCTTAGTGTGCCCCGCCGATGGCGTTTTACACCCGCAGCTCTACGGTGGAGCCGCCGGTGCGGGCCTTGTGCACCACCACCTGCCGGTCGATGCGGTCCTTGAGCGCCCCCACATGGGAGATGATGCCCACCAGCCGGTCGCCCTCGGTCAGGCCGGAGAGCACCCGGATGGCCAGTTCCAGCGATTCCTCGTCCAGCGAGCCGAAGCCCTCGTCGAGGAATAGGGTGTCCAGTCGGATCCCCCCGGCGCTGCTCTGCACCTCGTCCGAAAGGCCCAGCGCCAGCGCCAGCGAGGCTTTGAAGCTCTCGCCGCCGGAAAGGGTTTTTACGCTGCGGCGGGTGCCGTTGTAGTGGTCGATGACGCCAAGGTCCAGCCCGGACTGGCTGCGCTGGTTCTCAGCACCGATGCGTTCCAGCTCGTACTGCCCGGCGGTCATCTGCATCAGGCGGGTGTTGGCGTAGCGCAGAATGCGGTCCAGATAGTTCATCTGGATGTAGGCTTCCAGTTTGATCTTCTGTTTGCTGGTCAGGGTGCCGCCCGCCGTGGCAGCCAGCGCGCTGACCCATTGCCATCGGCTTTCCAGCGTCTGCCGCACCTCGGCGGCAGCGCGGTACTGCGCCGCCGTTTTGCGGTTGGGCAGCAGTTGTGCCGAAAGCTGCTTTTCCCGGCTGCGCAGACTCTCCCGCGCGGCGGTCAGCGCGGTCTGCTGTGCGGCAAGCTCCTCGGCGCTGCGGGCGGGCAGTTCTTTTTGGGCGGCAGTCTGCTGTGCGGTCAGCGCCTCTACGGCGGCTTCGGCGGCGGCAACGGCCTGCTCGGCCTGTTTCAGCTTGCGCTGCGCCGTGTCCATGCCGGTGCGCAGGGCGCGGCGGTCGGCTTCCAGCTTGTCCAGCGCCGCCTGTGCGTCCGCGCGTCGAGGGTAGGGCAGGGCGGCACGCCGCTCTGCAATCTGCCCTTCCAGCGCATCAGCACTTGCATTCTGGGCGGCGGCGCTGCGGTCGGCTTCGGCGGCGGCCTGTTCCAGCGCCGGGCGCTGGCGGATCTTTTCCTGCCGGTCGGCTTCCAGCTGCGCCTTGCGGCGGCAGTCGGCTTCGGCCTGTCGGCACTGTGCTTTGCAGTCTGTCTGTGCCGTCTGCAAGGCGGCACTCTCCTCGGCCAGAACGTTGGTCATCAGGGCGAAGGTAAGGGGAACTGTGCCCTCCGGCGTGGTAAAGCGCTCCGGCAGCAGGGTCTCGGCGTCCCGCCGGAGAGAAGTTTTCGCCTCGTTGGCAGCGGCAAGGGCGCTCTGAGCGGCAGCACTGGCGTTCTGCGCCTGCCGGTCAGCGGCGGCAGCGGTCTGCCGTGCGGCTTCCACCTGTGCCTGTGTGGGCGCAGTGTGGGGCAGCAGGGCGCGGGCAGGGTGATGGGTGCTGCCGCACACCGGGCAGGGTGCGCCCTCGACAAGGCTCTCGGCCAGCAGCCCGGCCTGTGCGTCCAGAAACGCCCGCTCCAGCGCGTCCCGCCGGGCGCGGGCTTCGTCCTGTGCGGCGGCAGCGGCGCGGTAGCTCTCCTGCGCCTTGTGCGCAGCCTTGGCCTGTCGCTGGCATTCCGCAAGGCGCTGTTCCAGCTTTGCCAGCGCTTCACCGCGTTGCGCCAGCTGGGCGCTGCGGTTTTGCAGCGCCAACAGCCGGGTGTCCGCGTCTGCCAGCGCGGCAAGTTCGGTCTCAGCGGCGGCAAGGGCAGCGTTCAGGCTGTCCAGCTGGGTGCGCCGCTTGTGTGCCTGTGCAGCTGCCAGCCGGGCAGCGTCCCGCGCTTCGGTCTGCTGGCGGCAGAGGGCGTCCAGTGCGTCATAGGCCGCAAGGGCGCTCTGCGCCTGTGTCACCTGCGCGGTCAGGGCATCCAGCTGCGCAGCGTCCCCGGCGTGGCGGTCGGCATCGGCGCGGGCAGCGTCCAGTGCAGGCTTTGCGGCGGCAAGCTCTGCCTGACGGGTAGCCAGCTGCTGCGCCAGCCGTTGCGCCTGTGCGGCGGCACCCAGCTGCTGCTGTACTGTGTCCAGTTGGGTTTCGGTGGTATGCAGGGCGGTGCTGATTTCTTCCAGCGCCGCAGCCTGCCGGGCGGTCAGGGCGTCCAGCAAGGCAAGCGCCGTTTCCGGTACGGTCTGGGCGCACAGGGCGCGCAGCGCCTCGGCATCCGGGTCTTCCGGGCTGAATTGCAGCCCGCCCAGCAGGCTGTCCAGTTTGGCGTTCTGGGCGGTGCGCTGCTGGTTCAGCGCGGCGGCTTCGGCCTGTAAGCGCTCTTGCAGCTGGGCGTAGCGCTGGGTGCGGAACAGCTTGCGGAAGATGCGGCTGCGCTCCTCGGTGGAGGCGTTGAGCAGCTTTGTGAACTGTCCCTGCGCGATGAGCACGATCTGGGAGAACTGATTGTAGTCCAGCCCGATGATCTCCTGCACGGCGGCGGTCACGTCTTTGGCTTTGGTCACCGGCGGGCGGTCGTCCGGGTAGGTCAGGGTGGCATCCGCCTTTTCGGTGGTCATGCCCTCGCCCCGGGCCTTGGGGCGCTGGTACTCCGGGTTGCGGCGCACCGTGTAGCGCACGCCGTGCACCTCAAATTCCAGCTCCACAAAGGTGGGGGTCTTGTCGTCTGCGTACTTGCAGCGCAGCATGGAGCCCTCCCGGATGCCGCTGCTGGAATGATCGTACAGCGCGTAGGTGATGGCATCAAAAAGGGTGGTTTTGCCTGCGCCGGTGTCGCCGGTAATGAGGTACAGCCCGCCCCTGCCCAGCTTTTCAAGGTCAAGGGTAGTTTGGGCGGCATAGGGGCCAAAGGCCGAAAGAGTCAGTCGCAGCGGTCTCATAGGGTGTCGCCCTCCTTCCAGATCTCCTCGATCAGTTCTTGGCAGAATGCCGTTTGCTCGGCGGTCAGGGGCTGATTGTTTTGCAGCTGGTAAAAGGCCGCCAGATGTTCCAGTGGGGAGATGCTCTCGGTGCGCTCCGGGGCGTTGATTTCCTGCTGCTGGCGGGTGCGCTGGTTATCGTAGTCCAGCTGCATCAGGTTGGGGTAGATGACCCGCAGCCGCGCCAGCGCATCCGGCACATCCTGCTCATCAGTCAGGGTGATGTGCAGGTAATCGTCCACGGCGGTGCCCTCGTAGCAGCGGCGGTCGGTCAGTTCCATGTAGCTGCCCCGCAGCCCGCGTAGGTCGTGCCGGGGGGTCAGGGGCGCGGTGGTGATGTGCACCTCGCCCTTTGCGCCCAGCTCCACAAAGGTGGCGCTCTTGTGCTGCCCCGCCTCCGAGAAGGAGTACTTCAGCGGTGTGCCGCAGTAGCGCAGGGCTTCCCGCCCCACCTTCTGCGGGCTGTGCAGATGCCCCAGTGCCACATAGTCAAAGGCATCGAACAGGGCGGCGTCCACGCTGTCCACTCCGCCCACCGAGGGCTCCTCGCTCTCGCAGGCGGCAGCACCCGCCACGAACTGGTGCGCTACCAGCACGCTGCGGTGGCCGGGGTCCGGGGTGCAGTGCCGCAGCACGCAGGCAAGGGCATCGTTGTAGCTTTCGATCGGCTCGTCCGGCCAGACGTGCCGCACCATGGCGGGCTTCAAAAAGGGCAGTAAGTACACATCCACCGTGCCGTGGGCATCCTGCAAGGGGATGGGCTGCGGCGCGCCGGTGAACACCGGGCTGACGTAGACCCGGCTGTCGGCCAGCAGGGCAGAGCCAAAGGCCACACGGTCGGCAGAATCGTGGTTGCCGCTGATGGCGAACACCGGCAGCTTCCGCGCCGCCAGTTGGGTCAAAAACCAGTCCAGCAGCCGCACCGCCTCGGCAGGGGGAACGGGCTTGTCGTAAAGATCCCCGGCCAGCAGTACGCCGTCCACGGGGGTCTTATCCAGCAGGGCTAAAATTTGTTCCAGAATATACCGCTGATCCTCCAGCATGGAAAACTCGCACACCCGCTTGCCCAGATGCAGGTCGGACAAATGCAGAAAACGCAAACAGGAACACCGCCTTTCAAAAAACGCTTTGTCCTATTATAACGCAGCCGCCGCCGCACGCGCAACCAAGGAGAACAGAAAAAGCACCTGCAATGTCTGGAAACAATGCAGGTGCAAGGGGTGTGTGCACCCCTTCCGTCTTCCGTCTTGCCGCTGTGCGTCAAGCCACCTCCCCCAAGGGGGAGGCTTTCACAGTACCGGAAAATCTTCCGGTATCCGGCAAGGCGTCCCCTTGGGGAAGCTGTCGCCGCAGGCGACTGAAGGGGTCAGGTCAGAACATCTTCTCCCAAGTGGCATAGCCTACGCTGCCGTCTGCCGTCAGACCGTTGCGCCGCTGGAACCGCTGCACGGCGGCAGCGGTGGCTGCGCCGTACTTGCCGTCATCCCGCAGCCGCTCGCCCAGAGAGTTGAGCTTTTGCTGCACCAGCCGCACTGTGCCGCCGGAATCGCCGGTGTGCAGCACGATGCCGGGGTAGGGCACTTTCAGCCCGTGCTTTGCGGTGTAGCGGGTGTAGAGCACGTTCCATGTGTTCTGCCCCACCTTGCCGTCCATGTTCATCTTGTTTTTCAGCTGGAACTCCTGCACGGCACGCTGGGTGCCGACGCCGAACTTGCCGTCCGCCTTCAGCTCGTCATACCATGTGCACGCATCACGCACGCCGTTGAGCCACGTCTGTACAAGTGCCACGTCCGGCCCGGAGGAGCCGCGCTGGAGCAGGGAATAATAACCGGGAATCGCCATAGAGGGATCCCTCCTTTCCCTCCATGCTATGCTCCGGCGGGGTGCGGCGTCACCCCGCCAGCAGCACCGTCTGCCGCCGGGCAGTCAGCCGGTGTGCCCAGTCCACCAGCCGGAACCGCAGGATGTACTGCCCGCAGACAAGGTCGTTTTCGGCAGGCAGAGCGTAGCCGCCCTGCGCAAAGCTGCACAGCCCCGGGTACAGCACACACCACCAGTTGCGCCCGTTGCCGCTGCCAATATCGATGCGCACGGCATCGTATCGCCCGGCGGGCAGCTGACCGGTGGGGTAGCGCCGGGCAGGGAAGTACATATTGACAAGATACACCCGCACCGGCGTGCGGATGCCCTGCGCGGCCAGTGCCCGCTGCGCCGCCAGCTGAAACTGCAAAAGCCGCCCTGCCGCCCATGCCCGCGCCTCCGGTGCGCTTTGCGCCGGGCATTGCTGCATCACGGCCAGCACTGCATCCCGCACCCGGAGCTTGGCGCTCTGGTCGGCCACGGCATCGCTGGCTGCCCGGATGTGCAACCGCAGGGTGTCGGCGCACAGCGCTGCCCCTGCATCCAGCTGGGTGCGCCCCCAGCACAGCCCCTGCAAAGCACCGCACAGCGCAAAGCCCGCCAGCAAGCTGACGCACAGCAGCCGCATTTGCCGGACGGAAAGCGGTTTTGAAAACCAGCAAAGCATAAAAAACAGACCCCTCTTCTGGAAATGATAACCAGAGGATGGGTCTGTTGCAGCGGGATTATACGATTTTTTAGTTCTTCAAAGACTGCATGGGGGCGGGCAGACGGCCACCACGGTTGATGAACACCGAGGGGTCGTGGCTGTTCACCGGCATGATGGGGCCGTAGCCCAGCAGGCCGCCGAAGTCCAGCACCTCACCAGCCTTGCGGCCGATGGCGGGGATGACGCGCACGGCGGTGGTCTTGCTGTTCACCATGCCAATAGCGGCTTCGTCCGCGATCAGGGCGCTGATAACGGCAGGGGTGGTGTCGCCGGGGATGATGACCATGTCGATGCCCACAGAGCAGACGGCGGTCATGGCTTCCAGCTTTTCAATGGTCAGGCAGCCGATCTCGGCAGCGTGGATCATACCGGCATCCTCACTGACCGGGATAAAGGCACCGGACAGGCCGCCAACGTGGTTGGAGGCCATCACGCCGCCCTTCTTCACAGCATCGTTCAGCAGGGCAAGGCAGGCGGTGGTGCCGCAGCAGCCGCAGGTCTCCAGACCCATCTCTTCCAGAATGTTGGCCACGCTGTCGCCGATGGCAGGGGTGGGAGCCAGAGAAAGGTCGATGATACCGGCGGGCACGCCCAGTGCCTTGGAGGCAAGGTTTGCCACCAGCTGACCTACGCGGGTGATCTTGAAGGCGGTGCGCTTTACCAGCTCTGCCACCTCGTCAATGGGGGCATCCTTGGGCAGACGTGCCAGCGCGGCGCGCACAGCGCCCGGACCGGAAACGCCCACATGAATCTCGCAGTCCGGCTCGCCGGGGCCGTGGAAGGCACCGGCCATGAAGGGGTTATCCTCCGGGGCGTTGCAGAACACCACCAGCTTGGCAGCGCCGATGCACTGACGGTCGGCGGTCAGCTCGCTGGCCTTCTTCACGGCCTCGCCCATCAGCTTGATGGCGTCCATGTTCAGACCGGCCTTGGTGGCGCCGATGTTCACCGAGCTGCACACGATGTCGGTCTCGGCCAGTGCGCGGGGGATGGACTCGATCAGGCGGCGGTCACCGGCAGAAAAGCCCTTGTGCACCAGTGCGCTGTAGCCGCCCACAAAGTTGACGCCCACCTTTTTACCGGCGGCGTCCAGCGTCTTTGCAAAGTCCACGGGGTCTGCCTCCGGGCAGGCACCCAGCAGCATGGCAATGGGGGTAACGCTGATGCGCTTGTTGATGATGGGAATACCGTACTCGGCGCTGATGTGCTCCACGGTGGAAACGAGGTTCGCGGCCTTGGTGGTGATCTTGTTGTAGATGTTCTCGCAGGCCTTCTTGGGGTCCGGGTCGATGCAGTCCAGCAGGCTGATGCCCATGGTCACGGTGCGCACGTCCAGATTATCCTGCGTGAACATCTCGATGGTTTCCAGGATATCCCCGGTGTTAAACATACTCATAGCGGTTGCGGGCTCCTTTCCGGCTCAGATGGTGTGCATGGCGTCAAAAACTTCCTGACGGGTCACGTTGATCTGCATCCCCATCTCGGCAGCCAGTGCATCGGTGCGCTTGTGCAGCTGGTCGTGGTCAACATTGCAGTTGGAAAGGTCCACCAGCATGATCATGGCAAACATCCCCTGCAGGATGCTCTGGGTCACATCCTCGATGTTGATGTTCAGTTCGGTGCACAGACCGGCTACCTTTGCGACAACGCCCACGGTATCGTGTCCAATGACGGTAATGAAAGCTTTCATGGTTTCCACCCTCGTTTTCCTTATTTTGATTGGTGCCGCAAAAGACCCGGCACACGCTTACCCTTTCAGTATAGCAGATTTAGCAAATTTTGAACACACTTTTTGTAAAAAAGAGCAGAATACAGGGGCAAAAGACATTCTATATAAAAATCAAGTGCATTCTGCCGGGGCTTGTGCTATACTTATATTTAATTTCCCACGGATTTCCGTGTAGAGGGTTGATAAGGAGTATATGACAATGGAACAGCTTTTGAAGATTCTGGAAAACAACGCCCGGCTGCCCGTGGAGGACATTGCCACCATGCTGAACAAATCCCCCGCCGAGGTGGCGGCGATGATGGATCTTGCCCGGGCGCAGGGCATCATCAAGGGCTACAAGACCCTTGTGGACTGGGAAAAGGCCAAGGTGAACCGCGTGGAGGCGGTCATCGAGCTGAACGTCAGCCCCAAAAAGAGCCGCGGCTTTGACGAGATCGCAGCCACCATTGCTGCCTTTGACGAGGTGGAGAGCGTGCTGCTGATGAGCGGCGGGTACGACCTGCAGCTGGTGATCAAGGGGCAGACCTTCCAGGAAATCGCCCTGTTTGTGGCAAAGCGGCTTTCGCCGCTGGACGATGTGCTGTCCACCGCCACCCATTTTGTGCTGCGCACCTACAAAAAAGAGGGGCGGCTGTATCAGGATGAAGAAATTGATGAAAGAGAGTGCACGGTGCTGTGATGGATTATGATAAACTGATCGCGCCTGCCGCCAAGGCCATGCGCCCCTCCGGCATCCGCAAATTTTTCGATCTGGCCGCCGAAATGCCCGAGTGCATCAGCCTTGGCGTAGGCGAGCCGGACTTTAAGACCCCGTGGGCTGTGCGCGAAGCCGGCATTGAAAGCCTTGAGCATGGCCGCACCCGCTATACCTCCAACGCCGGCTTAAAAGAGCTGCGCGCCGAGATCAGCCGGTATCTGGAGCGGCGCATGAACCTGCGCTACGACCCCATGCGGCAGATCCTTGTGACCGTGGGCGGCAGCGAAGCCATTGATATGTGCATCCGCACGCTGGTCAAGCCCGGGGACGAGGTGATCATCCCGGAGCCCTGCTTTGTGTGCTACGAGCCCATCACCACCCTGTCCGGCGGCGTGCCGGTGCACGTTGCCTGCCGTCAGGAGGACGAGTTCCGTCTGCGTGCCGATGCGCTGAAGGCGGCTATCACCCCCAAGACCAAGCTGGTCATCATGCCCTTTCCCAATAACCCCACCGGTGCGGTGATGGAGCGGGAGGATCTGGAGGCTGTGGCTGAGGTGCTGCGCGGCACTGACATCATGGTGTTGTCCGACGAGATCTACGCCGAGCTGAACTACGGCCTGCGGCCGCACGTTTCCATTGCCACCCTGCCCGACATGGCAGAGCGCACGATCGTGGTGAATGGCTTTTCCAAAAGCTACGCCATGACCGGCTGGCGGCTGGGCTATGCCTGCGGCCCGGAGGCGGTCATTAAAATTATGACCAAGATCCACCAGAGCGCCATCATGAGCGCACCCACTACCAGCCAGTACGCCGCCATCACTGCCCTGAAGGAGTGCGACGGCGAGATCGACAGGATGCGGGACGAGTACAATATGCGCCGCCGTTTAGTGGTGCGCAGCTTCAACGATATGGGTCTGACCTGCTTTGAGCCCCGGGGCGCGTTCTACGCCTTCCCCTGCATCAAGAGCACCGGCATGAGCAGTCAGGAGTTCTGCACAAAGCTTTTGGAGCAAAAGCACGTTGCCATCATCCCCGGCGATGCCTTTGGCGCTTCCGGCGAGGGGTACTGCCGCGTTTCCTACGCGTACAGCGTGGAGCACCTGACCGAGGCGCTGAAGCGCATCCGGGAGTTTTTGGTGGAAAACAACATCTACCACGGCAACTGAGGAGGAACACAGATGGAACGGCGAGAGCGGAAAAACGCAGTGACCGTGCTGGCCCCGGCCAAGCTCAATCTGGCACTGGATGTGGTAGGGCTGCTGCCCAACGGCTACCATGCGCTGGATATGACCATGCAGACCATCACCCTGTACGAGCGGGTGATGCTGCGCCGCAGCGCCGGGCTCAGTCTGCGTCTGCCGGGCAGCCTTGTGCAGCCCAACGATAAAAATACCGCCATCAAGGCGGCGCTGGCGTTCTTCCACTACACCGGCCTGCTGGCGGGGGTGGATATCACCATCTACAAAAACACCCCGGTGCGGGCAGGCATGGCGGGCGGCAGCGCAGACGCCGCCGCCGTGCTGGTGGGTCTGAACGCCCTGTACGGCGCAAAGCTTTCCATGAGCGAGCTGTGTGCGCTGGGTGCAGGCATCGGTGCGGACGTGCCCTTTGCCCTGATGGGCGGCACCTGCCGGGTGCAGGGCGTGGGCGACCTGCTCAAGGCGCTGCCCCCTGTGCCGGACTGCTGGTTCACGGTGGTGATGCCGGACTACGGCGTGTCCACCCCGGAGGCCTTTGCCGCCTACGATACCGTGGGCAGCAGCACCCACCCGGACTGTGAGGCGCAGGAAAAAGCCATCCGTGCCGGAGACTTGGACGCCGTATGTGCTGCCGCAGGCAACGCACTGGAAGAGTGCAGCGGCGCAAAGGACAACGAGGCGATCAAAGCCCTGCTCCGGGCGAACGGCGCGGTTGCCGCGCTGATGACCGGCAGCGGTGCGGCGGTGTTCGGCGTGTTCCGGGACGAAGCTGCCGCCAGAGCCGCCGCAGCGGCAGCAAAGCGGCAGTGGCCGCAGGTCTACGTTGCCAAGCCCGACCGCGGCGGTGCCCGGGTGATCCGCTGAAAAAGTATAAACCTCCTTCCCGCAGGGCATACTGGCCCCAAAGGAAGGAGGTCTTTTTTATGCAGACCTTTTACAAAATCTGCCTGCTGCTGCTCATTGTGGGCGGTGTAAACTGGGGGCTCGTGGGGCTTTTTCAGTTCGACCTTGTGGGCTGGCTGCTGGGCGGCAGCACCTCGGTGTGGTCCCGCATCGTGTTTGCGCTGGTGGGCTTGGCCGCCCTTGGCTGCATTCCGAATCTGTTCAGCGAGGAACCGGAGGAAGAATAACAAAACGGCTGCTGCACTTAACAGTGCGGCAGCCGTTTTGTGCTTGTGTTATCGGTCGTTATCCACATCGTCCCAGCCGATAAGGTCGGGCAGGGTCAGCGTTTCGTCCGAGCAGTGGTGGCTTGTGCGGCGCTGGTCGGCAGCTTTCGTATGGATCACCTCGCGGGCAAGCTCCCGGATGGCAATGCAGTCCTCCGGCAGGTCGGTCTGGCTGCGGCCGGAGTGGGTGAACAAGATCTTGCCCTCATGCCCTACGATCAGGGTCATGGGCAGGATCTGCGGGGCATTGCGGTCGTAGTGATAACCGGCATCCCGGGCACTTTTGTAGATGCGCTGGGCAGAAAAGCTCCAGCTCAAAAGCCCGCGCGCCTGCTCCACCCCCAGATAACTGTACAGCACACCCGGCGCATCGCAGATGATGGGGAAGGGAAACTCCTTCCCCTGCGTAGCCTCGGCCACCGCGCGGGGGGCTGTGCGCACCACGCACGCCAGCCGCACACCCCGCAGCCGCGGCAGGGTCTTTAAGTAGCGGGTCAGGTATTCCCGGGTGACCGGGTGATCGAACCCGGACAGAAAGATCATGCACAGGGGCTCGGTGCCCTCGCACAGGGCGTAAAAATCGTTGCCCGGGGTGGTGGGGGTGTCAAAGGTGAACCGGGGAATGGAGGTACCAACCAGATGCTCAGAACTCATGCCGCAATTGCACATCCTTTCAAATGGTGATAAAAAAATCCACAGCTGTGCCCTGTGTTTGCAGGGGCACAAGCGGTGGATTGGATTACTATAAAAATCCCGCCCGGTCGTCTGCGGCCAATCAAACCTACCCTTACGGACAGGTGGGTGCCCTGTCTCCGGAATCACGCTTCCTCATCGAGCCTCCATGGTCGACCCATGGCGGGGAGGTCTGCAATCCACCGGAGAACTCCGGGCTCCCGTTGAATGATTAGTAGGATCATACAAACCGCAACAAATCGAGCCGGGCAGGAAGTCTTGCACGGTCAATCCGTCAAAGGACTTACTCGATATCGTAGTCCTCGCTCAGACGCTGCTCGAACAGCTTGCTGACTTCCATCAGCACTTCGTCATCCTCTACAACGTCCAGATATTCGCCTTCGTCGTCCTCCCCGACACTCAGGATCACCAGCTGGGCGTCCTCGTTCAGGTCCTCTTCGTTCTCGGCGTATTCCACAACAGCCAGATAATGCACGCCCTTGTGGTCCAGCGCATCGATCACCTCAAAGGTGACCTCGTTGCCGTCCTCGTCCTCAAGGGTCATCAGGTCGGGCTGATATTCTTCCTCTTCGGTATTGGGGTTCTTGATCTCGTCAGACATAATACGCTCCTGTATTGCTTCATCACAAAAAGCAGTTGATGCTGCGGGCTGTGCCCCGCTTGGTCTGCTTATAGTGTAGCGTGTTTTGCCCGGTTCGTCAAGATGCTTTTTCGCACAGAAATCATTGGATAAATTTTCACGCAATTTCCTCTCGCACTGCCGCGCAGAATATGGTATACTACTGGTTGAATCTTTTGCGCTGCACCGTGCAGCGTTGTAGTACAGTATATGGAACAGGGAGCGGGAATATGTTGAAAAAATTCGGGGCAGTCTGTCTTGTGGCGGTGCTGCTGCTTACCGGCTGCACGCTGCGGCCGCAGGAAAACGGCAGCACCGTCCAGAGCATCAGCCGCCCGGCGGTGGAATCGGCCGAGCTGCAGTTTACCCACCCGGCGGCGGGGGACACGGTTGCGGTGTTCGACACCTCTGCGGGTGTTTTCCGTGCGGTGCTTTTCCCGGAAAAGGCCCCGCAGGCCTGCGATAACTTTATCGGCCTTGTGCAGCAGGGCTACTACAACGGCCTTACCGTGAGCCGGGTAGAGAACCAGTTCGTGGTGGAAGCCGGGCAGGGCGCAGACGGCAAGGGCTCTACCATCTGGAAGGGCAATCGCTATCCGGTGGAAGCATCGGACAGTCTGCACCACTACGCCGGGGCGCTGTGCATGGGCGTGGATGCCTCCGGCGCGTGCGCCAGCGTGTTCTATGTGGTGGAATCGCTGCCGGGAGACCAGTCGGTAACGCAGGAGCTGGTGGATCAGATGAACGCCGCCGGTTACCGCGCCGAGGTGGTATCCGCTTACCAGACGGCGGGCGGTGCGCCCTATCTGGACTACACCGATACCGTGTTCGGGCAGGTGTATGAGGGCATGGACATCGTGGATGCCATCGCCCAGACTGCCGTGGACGAAAACCAGAAGCCCACCACCGATATCACCATCAACAGCGTGAGCATCGAGACCTATCAGGGATAAATAGTAAATGATGCCTGTGCGTGAGCACAGGCATCATTTTTTATATCTCCCCGGGGTGCTCCTTGCGCCATGCAAGATAGTCCTCCAGAATCACCGTGGCGCTGACCGAATCCAAGATCTCCTTGCGGCGGCTGCCAAAGGTGCCGCTCTCGTCCAGAAGATCGGCGGCGGCGCAGGTGGTTTGGCGCTCGTCCCACATCCGCACCGGCAGGCCGCTCCAAAGCTCCACGGTCTTTGCCAGCTTGCGGCTCTTGGCGGCGCGTTCGCCCTCGGTGCCGTCCATATTCAGCGGCAGACCAATCAAAATCATCTCGGCTTCGATCTCCTTGGCTACCTCGCATACTCGGGCGGCTACCTTGTTGCGGGCCTTTAAGGTGATCTGGGGCGTGATGGCAGTGGTAAGAAATTCGGTGCGGTCGCAGGTGGCAAGGCCGGTGCGGCTGTCCCCGTAGTCAACGGCTAAAATCTTCATACAAAGTCCCTTTCCGGTGTGCAGAATGTTTTTTTCAGTGTACCACAGCGGCGGCGGGATTGCAAAGAAAAGCGGTGGTTTTATCTCCGCTTTCGTGTTACAATAAAGGCAAAAATCAACGAGCGGGAGGAAACCGAAATGCTGAAACTGGTTCTGGGCGCTTCCGGCACCGGCAAGACCACCCTGCTGTATGCCCGCATCCGTGCCCGTGCCGAGGCGGGAAAGCGCAGCATCCTGCTGGTGCCGGAGCAGTTTACTTCCAGCACCGAGGCGCGCATCTACCGGGAGCTGGGAGATGCCCTTTCCGGTATGGTGGAAAGTTATTCCTTCACCAGTCTGGCGGAGCATATCCTTGCGGCTCTTGGCGGTGCGGCGGTGCAGACCCTGACCGATGCCGGGCGGGCGGTGTTGGTGCGCCGTGCGCTGGAAGAATTGCAGGATAACGTGCACTACTACTACCGCCACCGGCGCAGCGCAGCCTTTTGCCAGATGGCTGCCGAGACCATCGACGAGCTGAAAAGCGCCGGGCTTTCCGGGCAGCAATTGCAGGAGCTTGCCCGGGACTGCGGCACCGAAAGCGCAAAACTTGGCGAGCTGGCGCTCATCTTTCAGGGCTACGAAAGCCTGCTGGCGGGCACCGGCATGGACCCCGCTGACCGTCTGGAGCTGGCGGCAGACCGGCTGGAAGCTGCGCTTGCCCGGGACGAGCTGCCGGATTTTTTGCAGGAGCGCGAGGTGTTCATTGACGAGTTCGATACCTTTAATGCGCCCAAAAAGCGGCTGATGGGTGCCATGCTGGCTGCATTGCCTGCCGTGACGGTGGCGCTGTGCGAGGACGGCGCACCTATGCAGCCCGGTGATCTGGAGCTGTTCTCCGGTGCAAAGCAGGTGGCGGCGCAGCTGCGCCAGCTGGCGCGCAAAAACGGCGCACAGGTGGCTGCGCCGGAGCTGCTGCGGCGTGACCTGCGCCATAAAGATGCCCCGGGGCTTGCCGCCTTGACCGAGCTGCTGGAGACCGGCAGCTGCACCCCGCCGGAAAGAGCCCCGGAGTTGCGGCTGTTTGCCGCCGCCAGCCGGGAAGAGGAGACCCGCTGTGCCGCTGCCGCCATCCGCCGCCTGATGCGGCAGGGGGTGCGCTGCGGAAAAATTGCGGTGGTCTGCCGCGATATCAGCCTGTACCGGGCTGCGGTGCGGTACGAGTTCCGCATGGCAGAGATTCCTCTGTACTGCGACGAGCCCACCACCCCGGAGTTCAGCGCCCCCGCCACGGCGGTGCGGGCACTGCTGGCATTGCTGCGGGGTGCGGACATGACCGAGCAGCTGACCGTGCTGGCTAAGACCGGCCTGTGCGACCTGACCGAGCCGGAAGTCTGCGCGCTGGAAAACTATGCCTACACATGGTCGCCCAATGCAGCGGCGTGGCGGGCAGAATTTACCAAAAGCCCCCGGGGCTTCGGTGACGCCGAGCTGACCGAGGAGGATACCCAGAACCTGACCCGCGCCGAGAATGCCCGCAAAAAGTTGGTGACGGCGGTGGATACCCTGCGCAGCAAGGTGCGCAGCGCCAACGCAGAACAAATCAGCCGGGCGCTGTATTTCTGCCTGAAGGAGCTGGGCGCAGAGGGGCAGCAGGCCGCGCAGGTGGAGGATATCCGCACCGCCCGGGGCATCCCGGCGGCAGAGGAAGTCGCCCGCGAGTGGAATGTGGTGATGCAGCTGCTGGACGAGATGGCGCGGCTGCTGGGCAGTCAGGGCATCACCGTGCCGGAGTACGAGGATCTTTTCAGCCTGCTGCTGCGCTCCTCCGACCTTGGCCACATCCCGCAGACGCTGGATGCGGTGGTGCTGGCAAGCGCCGGTAAAATGCGTCTGGATGCACCGGACTATGTGTTCGTGCTGGGGCTGGCAGAGGGCGAATTTCCCTGTACCCCCGCAGAAAGCGGCCTGCTGACCCATGCCGACCGCGATCTGCTGATGGCAAAACAGATCGATCTGCCGGACTGCTTTGAGAACCGTGTGGTGCGGGAACAGGTCTGCTTTTACAAAGCTCTTACTGCCCCCGCAAAGGGGCTGTGGATGAGCTGGCCGAAGGGGCAGGGACAGACCTTGTGCGCTGCGCTGGAACCCATCGTGGAAGCATTGCAGCCCGCCGCGCCGCAGCTGGAACTCATTGACCTTGCTGCCACCCCCGCAGACGGCTTAGACGTGCTGGGCGGCGGCTGGCCGCTGACCGAACTGGAACGTGCCAGCCTGACCGAGGCGCTGCGCGCCCCCGGCGAGGGAGTACAGGCACCCCGGGGGCTTGCCCTGTTGCAGCGCATGGAGCAGGACCCGCCCCGGCAGGTGCAGGATCTGCCCACACTGGAAATGCTGCTGGGCAGGCGGCTGCACATCTCGCCCAGCCAGCTGGAAAAATACTATACCTGCCGCTACGGCTACTTTTTGCAGTATGTGCTGGGGCTCAAGCCCCGCCGCCGTGCGGAGCTTTCGGCAGACCAGAGCGGTACCCTGATGCACTGGGTGCTGCAGATGGCGCTGGACCCCCACCCCGGGGCAGACAACCCTTGCGCCGGGCTGCGCCCCTTTTTGGAGCTGGACGATGCCGCCATGGCCGACCTTGCCGCCGCACTGGTGGACGAGTACGCACGGCGCTATCTGCCAGAGGATACCGCACGCTTTGCCTACCTGCTCTCCCGGCTGAAAAAGAGCATGACCAGCCTGTTGTGCTATCTGCGGGACGAGCAGAACCAGTCCCGATTCAAGCCCGTGGCCTGTGAGCTGAAAATAGGACGCGGTGAGGATGCCGTGCCTGGGCAGGTGTACCGCCTGTCGGACGGGCGCACGGTGCAGCTGGTGGGCACGGTGGACCGCGCGGATGAGTGGATGGAGGACGACGGCACCCGCTGGGTGCGGGTGGTGGACTACAAGACCGGCAGCAAAAAGCTGGACTTAAAAGAAGTCTACTGCGGGCTGGACTGCCAGATGCTGCTGTACCTGTTCAGTCTGACCCGGGATGCGGGCGGGCGCTTTACTGGCGCACAGCCGGCGGGCGTTTTGTATCTGCTGGCTGACCCCGCCCCCCAGACCCTGCCCCGCGAACAGGCTGCCCGGGCGGTGGAGTACCAGCTGGACGGCCTTGTGCGGGACGAGCAGAAAATCTTTGACGCCATGGATGCGGACGAAACGGGCAAGTACCTGCCCTTTGGCTACCGCAATGGCGCACCCAGTCCCTACCAGAAGGACAAGCGGGCAGACAGCGCCAAGCTGAGCCGCATCCAGCTGCATCTGGACGACCTTGTCACCCAGATGGGCGAGCAGCTTTACGGCGGGAAAATCGATGCCGAGCCGCTGGTGGTGAGCAGCAGCAAAAGCCCCTGCACATGGTGCGATTACAGCTTTATCTGCTGCCACGAGACCGGGGTGCACGAGCGTGCGCTGGAAGCCCCGGCAAAGCCTTTTGAACCTGAGGAAGAACCCGAAGAAAAGGAGGAACAGCCGTGAGCGGACCCAAATGGACCCCGGCGCAGCAGGCCGCTATTGCCGACCGGGGCGGTGCGCTGCTGGTAAGCGCAGCAGCGGGCAGCGGCAAGACCGCCGTGCTGACCGAGCGGGCGGTGCAATTGATCACCGACCCGGAGCACCCGGTAAACGCCGACCGGCTGCTCATCGTCACCTTTACCAATGCGGCGGCGGCAGAGCTGCGTGCCCGCATCGGGCAGGCGCTGCTGCACCGCAGCCAGATGCAGCCCGGCAACGCCATGCTGCGCCGTCAGCGGATGCTGTTGCAGCGCGCGCCCATCTGCACCATTGACGCTTTTTGTCTGAACCTGCTGCACAAGCACTTTCAGGCGCTGGATATCCCGCCGGATTTTGCCCCGGCAGACCCCGGCACCGTGCAGCTGCTGCGGGGGGCGGCACTGGCCGAAACGCTGGAAAACGCCTACCGCGACCCGGATTTCTGCGCCTTTGCAGACCTGTACGGCAAGGGACGCACGGATAAACCGGCGGGCGATGCCATTTTGCAGATCTACGATTTTCTACGGGCGCTGCCGGATTACGACCGCAAGCTGGATGAATTTCTTGTCCCTTACGAGCAGGAAAACGGTTTTGCTGCCACCTGCTGGCATGATCTGCTGCTGGCCGATGCTGCCCGCTGCGCCAAGGCTGCGCGGGAGCTGCTGACGGCAGCACTGGCCGACTGCCATGCGGATTTTGATCAGGAGCAGGCGGCTGCCGAGGAGAAAAAGACCCCCTCTGCCCGGGCAAAGGCACAGGCCGCGGTGGCAGAAAAATATGAGGAAGCCGGTACAAGGCTGGAAAAAGCCGCCGCCCTCTTTGCGCAGGCAGAGCAGCTGGCCGCTGCCGGACAGTGGGATCCGCTGTACGATCTGCTCACCCCCTATGTGCTGGGCATGGAGGAAGCCCCCGGCCTGAAGGGTATGAAAAAGCGTCTGGGCGGCGACCACAAGGCTGAGATTAAGACCCGCTCAGACGAAGCCGCCGCCCTGTTCGAGCAGATGACCCAGCTCATCTGCTGCTCCGAGGCCGAGGCCGAGACCGACCGGCAGATCACCCTGCCCCGGCTGCGGGCGCTGTTTGCCGCCGTGCGGGACTTCGATGCCCGGTTCACGGCTAGAAAGCGGGAGCGCAAGCTGCTGGAATTCAGCGATTTTGAACACCTTGCCCTGCGGCTGCTGCGAACCCCGGAGGGTACGCCTACCCCCTTGTGCGAGAACATCCGGCAGGACTACGCCGCCGTGATGGTGGACGAATATCAGGATACGAACGCCCTGCAGGATGCCCTTTACCGCTGCCTTGCCGCCCCGGCGGGGGATAACCTTTTCCTTGTGGGCGATTTGAAGCAGAGCATCTACCGCTTCCGGCAGGCAGAGCCGGGCATCTTCCGGCAAAAGCTGGACAGCTGGCCGCTGCTGCCGGGCGCAAAAGCCCGTCCCCGCCCGCCGGAGGGCACCCCGGGAACGGACGCTCTGCTGGCGCTGGATGCAAACTTCCGCTCCGCACCGCAGGTGGTGGCGGGCATCAACTATCTCTTTGAGCAGCTCATGACCCCGGAGCTGGGCGATACCGCCTACGGCGACGGGCAGCGTCTGGTCTGCGGCGCACCCGGGGAATATCAGGGCAGCGTGGAGGTACAGTTTCTGCCGGACGATGAGACGGAAACCGATGCAGGCTGGATCGCGGAACGCATCGCGCAGCTGGTTTCTGCCGGAGAGCCGGTGCGGGAGGGCAGCACCACCCGCCCGGTGCGGTACGAGGACTGCTGCGTGCTGCTGGCAGCGCGCACCGAGTTCCCGGCCTATGTGGAGGCGCTGACCGCCCGGGGCATCCCGGTATATGCTGATGCCCGGGAGAACCTGATGCTTGCGCCCCACATCCGCCCCCTCATCGCCCTGCTCAAGGTCATCGACGACCCCTCGCAGGACATCTATCTGGCCGCCGCCATGCTGGGCCCCATGTTTGGCTTTACCGAGGATGACCTTGTGCGGCTGCGCGCCCGCAGCCGTCAGGTACAGGCCGAGCCGGACAAAAAGCCCGCCCGCATCAGCCTGTACGGCGCGCTGCTGCTGGCGCTGGAGGACCCGGCCGATGATCCCTTTACCAAGAAGGTGAAGGACTTCTACGCCCACCTTACCGCCCTGCGGCAGATGGCCCGCAGCGCCCCGGCAGAGCAGCTTCTGGAAGAGATTTTTGCCTCCACCGGTTATCTGGCGGCGCTGGGCGTGCTGGAAAACGGTGCCCGCCGCCGGGAGGATGCCCGCCGCTTTGCCTCCTTCTGCGCCGCCTCCGGTACGGGCGGCATCTCGGCGCTGGTGCGCGCCATTGATGCCGCCGCGCAGGCCGGCAGCACCGGACAGGACACCGTGCCCAGTGGGGTGCACCCGGGGTGCGTGTCCATCATGACCATCCACCGCTCCAAGGGCTTGCAGTTCCCGGTGGTGTTCGTGGGGGATACAGCGCGCAAGTTCAACGCTTCGGATATCCGTCAGCCGGTGCTGGTGCACCGTACTTTCGGTGCGGGGCTGCGGCTGCGGCCGGAAAACGGCGAGGGCGCTTACAAGACTGCCGCCTACACCGCGCTGGCTAATGTCCACGCCAGGGAGCTGCGCAGCGAGCAGATGCGCCTTTTGTATGTGGCGCTCACTCGCGCACAGGATAAGCTCATCCTCACCGTGCCCTTGAGCAGCGGCAAGAGCGCCAAGCCCTTTGCCAAGGCGGCGGCTTTTCTGGCTGCCGGGGCGGGGGCCACACTGCACCAACAAGCCAACAGCTTTGCCGATTGGCTGCGGGCAGCGCTGTTGGTGCACCCGGACGGCGGAGTGCTGCGGCAGCTTTCCGGCAATCGGGAACTGCTGTTTGTGCAGACCGAAAGCGTGATGGCAATCAAAGTGTGCGACGATGCCGTGCAGCTGTCCGAGGAATTGGATGCAGACACGGAGGACGAAGCACCGGAGACGGACCCAGCACTGGTGGAGACCCTGCGGCAGAACTTTGCATGGCAGTACCCGGCGGCAGCGCTTGCACAGGTGCCCGCCAAGGTCAGCGTGACCAGCATTGTGCACAAGGCCGAGCAGACCACGCTGGAGCGGCCGGGCTTCCTTTCCAAGGACGGCCTGACCGCCGCTGAGATGGGCACCGCGCTGCACGCCTTTTTGGAGCACGCAGACTTTGCCCGGCTTGCCGAGGCCAAGGCTGCGGGCACACTGGACACGGCCATCCCGGCAGAGCGGGACCGTCAGGTGGCGGTGCAACTGACCGCCCCGGAGATCGCGGAAAAGCTGGACGCGGTGTGTATCCGGCGTTTTGTGGAAAGCGAGGCCTTTGCAAAAATCTGCGCCGCCGAGCAGGTGCTGCGGGAGCTGCCCTTTATCACCGCGCTGCCCGCCGGTGCAGTGCTGGCGGCGCAGGGACACGAGGCACTGCCCGCCGCCGCAGACGCGCAGGTGCTGGTGCAGGGCATTGCCGACCTTGTGCTGGTGTACCCGGACCATCTGGAACTGCTGGACTACAAGACCGACCGCCGCAAAGCCGAGAGCGATTTTCTGCGCGCCTACCGCGCCCAGCTGAACCTCTACGCCATTGCCATCGAAAAGCGCTTTGCGCCTAAAAAGGTGACCTATAAGGGCATCTACTCCTTTGCACTGGGCAAACTGATCGAGGCATAAAAGGGAAAAGTCATATTTTTTCTAAAGAACGCATAAAAAGTGCTTGACAGGGCAGGTAAAGCGTGGTAGAATGGTCGGGTAAAGAAAGCAGCTACGGCCTGTGCCGCGCTCGCCTTGCGGGAGAATGTCCCCGGGCTATACCCGAAACAGCAGCTTATTCCTTTGCGAATGCTGCGGCTTTGTGTGAAATTTCGCGCGGCTGTCCAGAATATGGGCGGCCGCGTTTTCTATGCCAAATATTGCAACACTATGGATTTTGTTTGGAGGTGCATTCATTATCGCTACCGCTGGAAAGTCGAAGGAACTGGAGATCAACGGCCAGATCCGTGATCGTGAGGTTCGCCTGATCGGTGCTGACGGCGAGCAGAAGGGCGTTGTGTCCATTCAGGTGGCCATGCGCGCTGCAGAAGAAGCCGGGCTCGATCTGGTAAAGATCGCACCGCAGGCTGTGCCGCCTGTGTGCAAGGTGCTGGACTACGGCAAATACCGTTTTGAACAGCAGAAGAAGGAGAAGGAAGCCAAGAAGAACCAGAAGGTGGTCGAGGTCAAGGAGACCCGCCTTTCGCTCAATATTGACACCAACGACTTCAACACCAAGCTCAACCAGACTGCCAAGTTCCTGGCAGCCGGACACAAGGTAAAGGTTTCGATCCGTTTCCGCGGCCGCGAAATGGCGCACAGTGCTCTGGGCGCAGACGTGCTGAAGCGGTTTGCCGAGGCGCTGCCTCAGGCATCCACCGATAAGCCGCCCGTGCTCGAGGGCCGCACGATGTCCATTCTGCTGATCCCGAAACCCAATAAGGACTAATTTTAGGAGGAAACTAAAATGGCTAAGATGAAACTGAAGACGCACTCCGGCGCTAAGAAGCGCTTTAAGCTGACCAAGAACGGCAAGATCAAGCGCGGCCATGCATTCCGCAGCCACATCCTGACCAAGAAGACCACCAAGCTGACCCGTGGCTACCGTCAGCCCAGCTACGTTGATAAGACCAACGCAGCTACCATCAAGAGCATGCTGCCCTACGCCTAAGAGCGAGCCGCAGGTACACAAAACTTTCTACGAGATACTAAAGGAGATATAAAAAATGGCACGTATCAAAGGCGCAACCATGACCCACAAACGTCGTAAGAAGATGCTGAAGCTGGCCAAGGGCTTCTACGGCTGCAAGAGCAAGCACTTTAAGATGGCCAAGCAGCAGGTCATGAAGAGCGGCAACTACGCTCTGGCTGGCCGCCGCATGAAGAAGCGTCAGTTCCGCAACCTGTGGATCTGCCGCATCAACAACGCAGTTCGTCCTCTGGGCATGAACTACTCCACCTTCATGGCTGGCCTGAAGAAGGCAGGCATCGAGCTGAACCGCAAGATGCTGTCCGAGATGGCCATCAACGATCCTCAGAGCTTTGCCGCTCTGGTCGAGACCGTGAAGAACGCCTGATAAAGACCTTGCATCGTGACGCCCGCGCGTATACGCGGGCGTCCGTTTTGTATCCGGGCATTTTTTGCGGCCAGGGAAACAAGGCAACGGGGCAGCGCCCTGCCGCAGAAACCTGCGGCAGACGCTGCCCTTTTTCTATTATATCCAAAGCAGAACGCATACACACCTGTTCAGGAGGAACGCATGGACGAAAAGATCACCAGCCGGGAAAACGCAAAAATAAAATACGCCTGCCGCCTTGCTTCCAGTGCAGCATTCCGCCGCACTGAGGGGCGCTTTCTGGCCGAGGGGCGCAAACTGTGCCCGGAGCTTGCCCGGGGCGCAGAGCTGGAGACCCTGTTTTATACCGAAAATGCGCTGGAAAAGTGCCCGGAACTTGCCGCTTTGCCGGGCGAGCATTATCTGGTAGAGGATCATGTGGCGGATAAGCTGGCAGACGTGGGCACCCATCAGGGAGTGTTCGGGGTGTTTCGCACCCCGGTGCACACTCTGGAGGAGGTGCGCCCCGGCGGGCGGTATCTGGCGCTGGAACGGGTGCAGGACCCCGGCAACGTGGGCACTTTGCTGCGCAGCGCGGCGGCCTTTGGCTTTGACGGTGTCATCCTGAGCGAGGGCTGCGCCAGTGTCTACGCCCCCAAGACCCTGCGCGCCTCCATGGGTGCGGCGGTGCGCATCCCGGTCATCGAGACCGGCGCCATGCCGCAGGCCATCGCCCTGCTGCGGGAAAAAGGCATCGCCTGCCTTGCGGCGGCGCTGTACCAGTCCCAGCCGCTCAGTGCGGCAAAGGCTGGGTATCCCGGCGGCGTCTGCGTGGTCATTGGCAGCGAGGGACAGGGTCTGACCGATCAGACCATCGCCGCCTGCAACAGCACGGTGCGCATCCCCATGACCGACCGGGTGGAAAGCCTGAACGCCGGCATCGCGGGCAGCATCCTGCTGTGGCACTTCCGGGAGGAGAGCTTGTGACCGGGCAGACCAGCCTGTTCCCGCCGGAGCCTGCACCCGACCCGCTGCTGTGCTGGCTGTGGCTGTCGCAGGTGCTGGGGCCCGCCAGCCTCCACGCCGGAAAGGTGCTGGACGCCTTTGGCGGCGCACAGGAGGCGTGGGAAGCGCGGGAGACCGAGGAATTCCGGCAGGCGGCAGGGGACGCAGCCTTTAAGCGTGCAGCACAGCTGGACGCAGAAAGCTTCCACACGCTGGTGATGCAGTGCGATGCTCTGCGGGTACGCATTCTACCCTTTGACGACCCGGACTACCCGCTGGCCTTTTCCCGCATCCCGGATATGCCGCTGGTGCTTTACTGCACCGGCGACCCCTGCTGGCTCAACGAGCCCGGGGCGGTGGGCATCGTGGGCAGCCGCAAGCCCACGGAATACGGCCTGAACGCGGCGGCAGACATCGGCGGGGAACTGGCAAAAAACGGGGCTGTCATCGTCAGCGGTCTGGCCGATGGGCTGGACAGCGCCGGACATCGGGCGGCAGTGAAAAACGACTGTCCCACCATTGCGGTGATGGGCGTACCCATCGACCGTACCTACCCGGTAGCCAATGCCGCCCTGCGGCAGCAAATCGAGCGCAAGGGCTGCGTCATCAGCGAGTACCCGCCTTACAGTGAATATATTGGCCCTACCTGCTTTTTGCAGCGCAACCGGCTCATCGCGGCGCTTTCCTCTGCCGTACTGGTGGTGGAAGCGCGGGAAAAAAGCGGCACCATGTCCACCGTTGCCCACGCCGAGCGCTACGGCAAGCCGGTGTACGCCGTGCCGGGGAGTATCTATTCTCCCAATTCGGTGGGCACAAACGGCCTGCTGCGGGACGAACGCGCCCGGGCCGTGGCGGGCGCAGCCGACCTGCTGGCGGCGTTGGGACTGCATACCCGGCAGGCAGCACCGGCGGCTGTAAAGCAGCCTGCACCCCTGAGCGATACCGAGCGCCGGGTGCTGGCGTGCATCGGGCCAAAACCCGTGGGTATCGAAGAACTGTGCGTGAGCACCGGCCTGCCCATGTCCGCGCTGCTGGGCACCCTGATGAAGCTGGAACTCACCGGCCGGGTGTACAAGCAGCCGGGGCAGCGGTATGTGCTGCGGTAAAATTGTGGAATATTTCCGCTGGTAAAGCACACAACAGCTGTGGTACAATAATATGAGCGAAGAACCGTGCATCCCTTTGGAGGCACGTTACAGATAGAGGAGAAAAGAAGAAATGGCGAAACTGGTTATCGTGGAGTCGCCTGCAAAGGCGAAAACCATCGGCAAATATCTGGGCGATGACTACGAGGTCACCGCCAGCATGGGCCATATCCGCGATCTGCCCGCATCTCAGCTGGGCATTGATGTGGAGCATGGCTATACCCCGCAATACATCAGCATCAAGGGCAAGGAAAAGCTCATCAAGGAACTGAAGAGCAAGGCTAAACACGCCGACGGCGTGCTGCTGGCGACCGACCCGGACCGTGAGGGCGAAGCCATCAGCTGGCATCTGGCAAACATTCTGGGGCTGGACCCCCACGAGCCCAACCGCGTCACCTTTGACGAGATCACCAAAAAGGGCGTGAAGGAGGGCATGGCCCACCCCCGCGCCATTGACGAGGATCTGTTCAACGCCCAGCAGGCGCGCCGCGTGCTGGACCGTCTGGTGGGCTATAAGCTCAGTCCGTTCCTGTGGCGCAAGGTGCGCCGCGGCCTGTCCGCAGGCCGTGTGCAGAGCGTGGCGGTGCGGCTGATCGACGACCGGGAAAAGGAAATCGAAAACTTTAAACCCGATGAATACTGGAACGTGGACGCCACCTTGGGTGCCGGGCACAAAAGCTTTGTGGCACGCCTTGCCACGGACGCCAACGGCAAAAAGCTGCTGCCCAAAAGCGAGGCGGAGGCACGCGCCATTGAAAAGGGCTTGGAGGGCGCAAGCTATGTGGTGAGCGAGCTCAAGCGCGGCAAGCGCGCAAAGCAGCCCACTCCGGCCTTTATCACCAGTACCCTGCAGCAGGAGGCCTCCCGCCGCTTGGGCTTTACGGCCACCCGCACCATGCGCGCCGCCCAGACCCTGTACGAAGGCGTGGATATTGCCGGACACGGCATGATGGGTCTGATCACCTATATGCGTACCGACAGCCTGCGCATCTCGGACGAAGCCGTGGCAGCCGCCAAGGAGTATATCGCCGGAGCTTACGGAGAGGCGTATATCTGCCCCTATAAGCGCACATGGAAAACCAAGAGCGCCACGGCAGCACAGGACGCCCACGAAGCCATTCGTCCCTCTGTGCCGTCCCTGACCCCGGACGAGGTGGACAAGAGCATCAGCGGCGACACCGCAAAGCTGTACCGCATGATCTGGAGCCGCTTTATGGCCAGCCAGATGGCAGACTGCCAGCAGGACACCGTGTCGGTCACCGTCAGCGCGGCGGATTACCACTTCAAGGCCAGCGGCTACACCGTGACCTTTGACGGCTTTACCGCCCTGTACGAGGAAGCCACCGACGAAAAGGAAAAGAAGGAAACGAACCTCCCCCCGCTGGAGCAGGGACAGGTGCTCAAGCTGCGGGAGCTGAAGAGCGAACAGAAGTTTACCCAGCCGCCCGCCCGCTACACCGAAGCCACTCTCATCAAGGCACTGGAAGAAAACGGCATCGGACGCCCCTCTACCTACGCGCCCATCATCACTACTATCATCGACCGCGGCTATGTGGAGCGCGACCAGAAAAAGCTCAAGCCCACCCTGCTGGGACGGGCGGTGGACGGGCTGATGCTGGAACAGTTCCCCCACATCGTGGACGTGGATTTCTCCGCGCAGATGGAGAAGAATCTGGATAAGGTGGAAAGCGGCAAGGCCGACTGGCGCAAGACCGTGGACGACTTCTATCAGGGCTTTGAAGCCAGTCTGGAGCAGGCCGAAAAGAACATGGAGGGCAAAAAGGTCAAGGTGCCGGACGAGCCTTCCAGCGAGGTGTGCGACCTGTGCGGCCGCCCCATGGTCATCAAGGTGGGCAAGTACGGCAAGTTCTTGGCGTGCAGCGGCTTCCCGGAGTGCCGGGGCACCAAGCGCCTTGTCAAGGATACCGGCGGCATCTGCCCCAAGTGCGGCAAGGGACGTCTGCTGGAACGCAAGAGCTCCAAGGGACGCATCTACTACGGCTGCGAGCGCTACCCGGACTGCGATTTTATGACTTGGGATATGCCGGTGGCTACCAAGTGCGAAAAGTGCGGCAGCACCCTGTTCCGCAAGGGCGGCAAGCTGTACTGCGCCAAGGAGGGCTGCGGCTTTGAGATGCCGGTGCCCAAAAAGGATTAAAGGAAAGACTAAATGAACGAATATAAAGTAACCATTCTGGGCGCGGGTCTGGCGGGCTGCGAAGCGGCTCTCTGGCTGGCGGGCAAGGGCGTGCAGGTAGAACTGTACGAGCAGAAGCCCGTCCACTTTTCCCCTGCCCACAAAAGCGAGGGCTTTGCGGAGCTGATCTGCTCCAACAGCCTGAAGGCTGAGCGGCTGGATTCTGCCTCCGGTCTGCTGAAGGAAGAGATGCGCCGCATGGGTAGCCGACTGCTGACCGCTGCCGAGGAGACCCGCGTGGCCGCCGGCGGTGCGCTGGCGGTGGACCGCGATGCCTTCAGCGCCGCTGTCACCCGCATGGTGGAGCAGTGCGAGAATATCACCGTCCACCGGGAACAGGTGGAAACCATCGACGAGAGCGCCCCCATTCTGGTAGCTACTGGCCCCCTGACCGACGGTGCGCTGGCCGACGAGATCGGACGCCTGACCGGGGACGAGCGGCTGCACTTCTACGATGCCGTTGCCCCCATCGTCACCGCCGAAAGTCTGGACTACGGCAAGGTGTTTGCCGCCTCCCGCTACGACCGGGGTGAAGCCGACTACCTGAACTGCCCCTTCAACAAGGCAGAGTACGAGGCCTTCCACGCCGCACTTGCCAGTGCCGAGCGTGCCCCCCTGCACGACTTTGACACCGGTGCCGAGCAGAGCGCAAAGCCCGACCCGGATGCTCACGGCAAAAAGGCTGATACCGTCACCGTGTACGAGGGCTGTATGCCCATTGAGATCATGGCTGCCCGGGGTGCCGACACCATGCGGTTCGGCCCGCTGCGCCCGGTGGGTCTGGTAGACCCCAACACCGGCCACCGCCCTTGGGCAAATGTGCAGCTGCGCGCAGAAAATAAGGAGCGCACCTTGTATAACATCGTGGGCTTCCAGACCAACCTCAAGTGGGGCGAGCAGAAGCGGGTGTTCAGCATGATTCCCGGACTGGAAAATGCTGAGTTCGTGCGCTACGGCGTGATGCATCGCAACACCTTTCTGGATGCGCCCCGGGTGCTCAGCGCCCAGCTGTGCCTGAAAGCGCACCCTAACGTGTTCTTTGCAGGGCAGATCACCGGCTTTGAGGGCTATATGGAAAGCGCCGCCTGCGGTCTGCTGGCAGCACGCAATCTCTACGCCCGCTTGGAGGGCAGACAGCTGCCCCCGCCGCCCGCCGATACCATGTGCGGTGCGCTGGTGCAGTACCTGACCACCGAGAACAAGAACTTCCAGCCCATGGGCGCAAACATGGGCATTCTGCCGCCGCTGCCCGCCGAGACCCGTCCCCGGGACAAGCGGCTGCGTTACATGGCACAGGCTGAGCGCGCTGTTGCCAGCTTCCAGCACTGGCTGGAGGAAACTGCTCTGTAAGGCAAACCACCTGAAAGGAGAAAACAGGTATGAAGATCATTGTGGACATGATGGGCGGCGACAACGCCCCGCTGGCTGTTCTGGAAGGCGCTGCACAGGCCGTCAAGGAGTACGGCGTGCAGCTTATCGGCGTGGGCAACGAGGCGCTGGTGCGCAAGACCGCCGCCGAGCACAACATTCCGCTGGACGGCATCGAGCTGGTGAACTGCACCGAGACCATCGAGATGTGCGACGAGCCCGCCCGCGCCATCCGCCAGAAGAAGGATTCCTCCATCGTGGTGGGTCTGAATATGCTTAAAGAGGGCAAAGGCGATGCCTTTGTCTCTGCCGGCAGCACCGGTGCGCTGCACGTTGGCGCAAGCCTCATCGTGCGCACCCTGCGGGGCGTCAAGCGCCCGGCACTGGCTACCATGGTGCCCGCAAAGCAGCAGGCTTATCTGCTGCTGGACTGCGGTGCCAACGTGGAGTGCCGCCCGGAGATGCTGGCCGCTTTTGCGGTCATGGGCAGTTGCTATGTGAACAAGGTAGAGGGCCGCAAGAGCCCCAGCGTGGCACTGGCCAACAACGGTGCCGAGGAGAGCAAGGGCACCCCCATGCTGCGGGACACCCACCAGCTGCTCAAGACCACCCCGGGCATCCGCTTTGTGGGCAATATCGAGCCGCGTGATGTGCCCAACGGCGAGGTGGACGTGGTGGTCTGTGATGGCTTTACCGGCAACGTCATCCTCAAGCTGACCGAGGGCGTGGCAAAGATGCTGCTGGGTATGCTCAAGCAGATGTTCCTTGCAAACCTTGGCGGCAAGCTGGCATATCTGCTGCTCAAGGGCGGCGTTACCGACCTGAAGCACCAGATGGACAGCGAGGAGTACGGCGGCGCACCCTTCCTTGGCGCAAAGCAGCCGGTCATCAAGGCACACGGCTCCTCCAAGGCAAAGGGCATCAAAAACGCCATCCGGCAGGCAAAGATCTGCGTGGAGAACGATCTGTGCGGCACCATGCAGTCCGCACTGGACGAGCTGGCCGCAGCACAGAAAACTGAGGAATAAAAGGGAGTAAAAACGACCATGAGCCATCAGTTGGAAACTATCATCGGTTACAAATTCAAAAACCCGGAGCTGCTGGAGACCGCGCTTACCCACACCAGCTACGCCAACGAGAGCCGCACCCCGGTCAAGCACAACGAGCGGCTGGAGTTTCTGGGCGACAGTGTATTGCAGATCGTGTCCGCAGACTACCTGTTCCACGCCTACGCCGACCGCCCGGAGGGCGATCTGACCCGCATCCGCGCCAGCCTTGTCAGCGAGGGTGCGCTGTTCCAGTTCGCACAGGAGATCGATCTTGGCGAGTATCTGCGCCTTGGCCGCGGCGAGGAGCGCTGCGGCGGCCGCACCCGTCCCAGCGTGGTGTCGGACGCCTTCGAGGCTGTCATCGCCGCGCTGTATCTGGACGGCGGCATGGAGGTGGCGCGCAAGTTCATCCTGCCCTTCATCACCGAGGGCAAACACGCCGAGGCAGACTACAAGACCCGTCTGCAGGAGATCGTGCAGCAGAACCCGGAAGAGCGCCTGAGCTATGTGGTGGAAAGCGAGTCCGGCCCGGATCACGACAAGCATTTCGTGGTGGCAGTGCGCTTTAACTCCGACCGCGTGGCGCGGGGCGAGGGACGCAGCAAAAAAGCCGCCGAGCAGTGCGCCGCCAAGGAAGCACTCAAGCTGCTGGGCGTGATAAAGGAAAAGTAAATGGTATTCAAGGAACTGGAGATCCAGGGCTTTAAAAGTTTTCCCGATAAGGTAAAGATCAGTTTTGATACCGGCGTTACCGGCGTGGTGGGCCCCAACGGCTCCGGCAAGTCCAACCTTTCGGACGCAGTGCGCTGGGTGCTGGGCGAGACCAGTTCCCGCCAGCTGCGTGCCGCCGGCAAAATGGAGGACGTCATCTTTGGCGGCACCCGCAAGCGCAGCCCCATGGGCTTTGCACAGGTGCGGCTGACGCTGGACAACGCCGCCCACACGCTGGACGTGGACGCGGACGAGGTGACCATTGGCCGCAAATACTACCGCTCCGGTGACAGCGAGTATACCATCAACGGGCAGGTGTGCCGTCTGCGGGACGTGTACGAGCTGCTGCTGGATACCGGCATCGGACGGGACGGCTATTCGGTCATCGGGCAGGGACGCATTGCGGAGATCGTGGCAGCTAAAAGCAGCGAGCGCCGCGAGATCTTTGAGGAAGCCTGCGGCATTGCCAAGTACCGCTACCGCAAGACCGAAGCCGAGCGCCGCTTGGCTGCGGCGGGCGAGAACTTGGAACGCCTGCGGGATATCCTTGGCGAGCTGGAAAGCCGGGTGGGCCCGCTGGAAAAAGAAAGCGCCAAGGCGCAGAAGTTTCTGGAACTGAGCGCCCAGCGCAAAACGCTGGAAGTGACCCTGTGGACCGATGGGGTGCACCGCGCCCGGGAAGCTGTGCGTCAGCAGGTGCGGGACTACGAGACCGCCCAGACCGACTACGAGCGTTTTGACCGGGAGACCAAGGCCGCCGAGCAGGAGGCTGAGGAGATCCGTATGCAGGCACAGCAGCTGACGGTTGCTGTCGAGCGCCTGAATGGGGATATCCGCAGCATCACCCAGCAGATCAGCGGCTCCGAAAGCCGCATCGCCGTGCTGGAAAACGACATTCTGCGCAATGACGAGAGCGCGGCTTCCTTGCAGCAGGAGATCGCCGCCGGGCGGCAGGACACCGCCGAAGCGGATGCCGCTTTGCAGCGCCACCGTGCCGTGGCAAAGACCATGGAGGCGGCGGGCGAAAAGCTTGCGGCAGAGATCGAAGCGCTGAATGCCGAACTTGCCCGGCTGGCAGATGCCAGCACCGCCAGCGGTGCCCGCAAGGACAGCCTGCGGGCAGAGCTTGCCGACCGCACCGCAAAGCGCACTGAGGCACAGGTGGCACAGGCTGCCGCCGAAGCCGCCGGAGACACTGCCCGGCAGCGTCTGCCCGCGCTGGAACAGAGCGCCCGGGACGCCGCCGCACAGCTGGAGGAGACAAAACAGGATCTGGCCGATACCGTAAAGTACCGCCAGACACTGGAGGAAAACGAAAAGCAGCTGGGCAACATCCGCTCCGGTCTGGAGCTCAAGCTGCGCAGCCGTAAGGCCGCGCTGGACGAAGCCGATGCCGCCGAGCAGCGGCTGGGCAGGGAACTGGATGCCGCCCGGCAGCGCCTTTCGGTGCTGCGGGAGCTGGAAAAAAACATGGACGGCTACCAGAACTCGGTGCGCGCGGTCATGCGCGCCGCCGGAGCCCGCCGTCTGCGGGGCGTTCTGGGGCCGGTATCCACCATCCTGAAGGTCGAGCCCGGGTGCGAGGTTGCCATCGAGACCGCGCTGGGCGGTGCATTGCAGAACATCGTGGTGGAAAACGAAGCCGCCGCGAAAGCTGCCATCGCCCTGCTGCGCAACGACCATGCAGGCCGTGCCACCTTTCTGCCGCTGGATACCGTGCAGCCCGGCGCGTTCCGGGGACGGCTGTCCGGTACGGCACGGCTGGCCTCTGCGCTGGTGCAGGCCGACCCCCGGTACGAGAATATCGTCTCGAACCTGCTGGGGCGGATCATCGTGGTGGAGGATATCAACGAAGCCTCCCGCGTGGCGCGGGACAACGGCTACCATAACAAGGTGGTCACCATGGACGGACAGGTGATCAATGCAGGCGGCAGCTTTACCGGCGGCAGCGTGCAGCGCAGCGCCGGTCTGTTTACCCGCAAGCAGGAGATGGAAGAGCTGCGCATGAAGGCGGCAAAGCTGCAAAAAGACTGTCTTGCCGCACAGGAAAAGACCGACCAGTGCAAGGAGCAGGCAGACGCTTTGCAGGCAGAGCTGACCGCAACCGCCAGCGAGCAGATCACCGCCGCCAACGACCGGGTGCGTGCAGAAGCCGAGCAGAAGCGGCTGGAAGCCGCCGCTGCCCAGCTGGAAACTGCCGTGCAGGACGCGCAGCAGCAGATGGACGCCTTGCAGGCTGCTTTGAACGACAGCAGCGCCAAGGCCGATGCCGCTGCCTTGCAGCAGGCAGAGTTGACGGCGCAGATCGAGCAACTGACTGCCGAGCTGAGCCGCATCGCAGAGGGCAGCGACAGCTTTCTGACCCAGCAGAACCAGCTGGCACAGGCGCTCAGCGCCAAGCGGCTGGAACAGGTGACCCGCCGCAAGGATGCAGAGCTGGCTTACAGCCAGATCGCCGCGCTGGAACAGCGTGCCAAGGACGCCGCTGCCCGCCGCACCGCGCTGGAAGAAAGCCTTGCCGCCCTTGCCGCCCGCAGCGAAGCCTGCCGCACCGAGATCGCAGCTATCCGCAAGGCCAAGATTGACAGCCAGACCACTATTACCCAAAAGGAGCAGGCCATCCGCGAAGCCACTGAAAAGCGGCTTGTCTGCCAGCAGAGGGAAACGGAGACACTGGCAAAAGCCCGCACCGCCTCCGACAGCCGCGAGGAGATGGGCCGGGAGATGGCGCGTCTTGCCGAGCGCAAGGCTGCTGCAGAGACCGAGTACGACCAGACCGTGGCAAAGCTGTGGGACGAGTACCAGCTCTCAGTCAGTCAGGCCGAGGAGCTGTGCGTGGAGTTCGACAGCCTGACCGCGCTGCGGGCACAGGTTGCCGACCTGCGCGGCAAGATCCGCGCCCTTGGCAGCGTGAACGTGAGCGCCATCGAGGAGTACAAGGAAGTCAAAGCCCGCTACGATGAGTTGTCCCGTCAGGTGACCGACGTGGAGGAGAGCCGCAATGAGCTGGGACGCATGATCGCAAAGCTTTCCGCCCAGATGCGGGAAATTTTTACCGACAGCTTCCGTGCCATCAACGAAAACTTCAGTCGTGTGTTCACCGAACTGTTCGGCGGCGGCGAAGCCAGCCTTGTGCTGGAGGACGAAAGCGATGTGCTGGCCTGCGGCATCGGCATCCGGGTAGCACCGCCGGGCAAGGTCATCAAGAATCTGGAAGCCCTTTCCGGCGGCGAGCAGGCGCTGGTGGCAATCAGCATCTACTTTGCCATTCTGGCGGTGAACCCCGCGCCCTTCTGTATTCTGGACGAGATCGAAGCCGCCTTGGACGATGCCAACGTGGTGCGGTTTGCCCAGTATCTGCGCCGCATCAGCGATAAGACCCAGTTCATCGTCATCACCCACCGCCGCGGCACCATGGAAGCCGCCAACGTGCTGTATGGCGTGACCATGCAGGAGGACGGCGTGTCCAAGCTGCTCAAGCTGGATCTGGAACAGGTTGACGCAACGCTGGTTTCCTGATATAAAATAAACAGAAAATAGATAGGAGGACCACTATGGCGTTCTTCGGATTTGGAAAAAAAGAAAAAGATAAAATGAAAACGGGTCTGGAAAAGACCCGCACCGGCTTCTGGGGCAGCATTATGAACACCCTGACCGGCAGCGTCATCGACGATGAGATGTACGATGATCTGGAGGAGCAGCTGATCCTTGCCGATGTAGGCGGTGAGGTGGCGGTGCATCTGGTGGACAAGCTCCGCGACCGTGTGCACGACAAGGGGCTGAAAACCGGCGAACAGGCCGCAGATGCCCTGCGGGACATCATTGCCGAGGAGATGACCCCGGAGGCCGAGATGGCACTGGACGGCAAGCCCGCTGTCATTCTGGTCATCGGTGTCAACGGCGTGGGCAAGACCACCAGCATTGCCAAGCTGGCCGATTACTATACCCGGCAGGGCAAGCGGGTCATGCTGGCCGCCGGTGATACCTTCCGCGCTGCAGCCAGCGAGCAGCTGGAGATCTGGGCAAGCCGCGCCGGTGTGCCCATCGTCAGCGCAGGCGAAGGCGCAGACCCCGCCGCCGTCATCTTTGATACGGTCAAGTCTGCCACCGCACGCGGCTATGATATGGTCATTGCGGACACCGCAGGCCGTCTGCACAACAAATCAAACCTGATGGCAGAACTTTCCAAGATCAGCCGCAGCGTCAAAAAGGCCAGCCCGGAAGCCAGCCTTGAGACCCTGCTGGTGCTGGATGCCATCACCGGGCAGAACGCCATCAGTCAGGCTAAGGAGTTCTGCAAGGCTGCCGATGCCACCGGCATCATCCTGACCAAGCTGGACGGCACCGCCAAGGGCGGCTGCGTTGTGGCGGTCAAGCAGCGTCTGGGCCTGCCGGTGCGCTTTATCGGCGTGGGCGAGGGCATCGACGACCTGCTGCCCTTCACCCCGGAGGGCTTTGTGGAAGAGCTGCTCCCTCGTGAATGGAAGCATTAAGGGGGCGCGGAAAATGAAAATTTGTGCAGCCACCGGCAACGCCGGAAAGCTCCGCGAACTGCGCCGCATTCTGGAAGCGCAGGGACACGAGGTGGTCAGCCAGAAGGAACTGGGCATCACCATTGAACCGGAGGAGACCGGCACCACCTTTGCCGAAAACGCCTTCATCAAGGCGGAAACCATCTGCAAGGCCAGCGGTCTGCCCACCATCGCCGATGACTCCGGCCTGTGTGTGGACGCGCTGGACGGCGCGCCCGGCGTGTACAGCGCCCGCTACTGCGGCCACCACGGTGACGACGAAGCCAACAACGATAAGCTTTTGGCTGCCATGCAGGCGGTGCCTGCCGGGCAGCGGGGCGCAAAGTTCGTTTCGGCGGTGTGCTTCATCCTGCCGGATGGGCGGCACCTGACCTGCATGGGCGAGTGCCCGGGCAGCATCGCCTTTACGCGGCTGTGCGGCGACTACGGCTTTGGCTACGACCCGCTGTTCATCCCCGCCGACTGCGGCGTGGGCAAAACGGACAAGCGCCCCAACACCGAGAACCGCAGCTACGCCCAGCTGACCCCGGACGAAAAGGACGCCATCAGCCACCGCGGCAACGCGCTGGCGGAACTGGAAAAGCAGCTGCCTGACTTTTTGGCAGAAAAATAAAACGATTTTAAATGGCCGTCGCGTTCGCTTTGGCCATCTTCAGAGGAAGAAAAATTTTAGATATGTGAATTGAAAATGACTGCGGTCATTTTCAATTCACCCTTTCACGGAAGAAGGACGCAAAGGCAACTGCGCCTGCAACACATAATATTATTTTATTGTAAAATAAAGGAGAAAAACTATGCTGACTAGCAAACAGCGCGCTATTCTGCGCGGCAAGGCAAATACCATGGACCCCGTTTACATCGTGGGTAAGGGCGAGATCGACGAGGCCCTGATCCAGGGCGTGAAGGACTGTCTGGACGCCCGGGAGCTCATCAAGCTCAAGGTGCTGGAAAACAGCATGTAC
>CAKSZF010000001.1 GCA_934525405.1 uncultured Faecalibacterium sp. | reverse complement strand
ACACAGGTGGTGGGACGCAGCGGCCGCGCAAAAGAGCCCGGCTTTGCCATCATCCAGACCACCGACCCGGACAACCCAGTGCTCACCCTTGCCGCTGCACAGGATTACGACGCCTTCTACGAGCAGGAGATCGCCTACCGCAAGCTTGGCTTGTACCCGCCTTTCTGTGGGCTGTGCGTCATCGGTTTTGCCGGTGCAAAGGAGAACGAGGTGGCGCGCGCCGCTGCCCGGTTCTCGGTGCTTTTAGGGCAGCAGGCGTCCAAGCAGCCGGATCTGCCCCTGCGCATTCTGGGCCCCACGCCCGGCAGCATTGAAAAGATTAACGACACCTACCGCTATAAGCTCACCGTCAAGTGCCGCAACGACCGCCGCTTCCGCGACCTTGTGCGTGCTGCACTGGCACTGTATGAAAAAGAAAAACTGCCGTCCAAGGCATCGGTCGTGGTAGACCTGCACTCGGACGGTGACATCTGATAAAACTGGAGGTACCATTATGGCTATCCGTAATATTGTTAAAGAAGGCGACCCCATCCTGAACAAGGTCTGCCGCCCTGTGACCAATTTTGACGACCGTCTGGCTACTCTGCTGGACGATATGCGCGAGACCATGATCGCCGCCGACGGCGTGGGTCTGGCCGGCCCGCAGGTGGGCATGATGCGCCGCCTGTTCGTGGTGTGGGACACCACCGACGCCCCGGAGGAGATCCCCGAGGATTACGAGTACAAGTTTATTGATTTCGTTAACCCCGAGATTCTTGCTGTTTCCGAGGAAGAGGAGACGGCCTACGAGGGCTGCCTGTCCTTCCCGGGACACAACGGCGCTGTGACCCGCCCCGTTGCCGTCAAGGTGCGTGCGCAGGATCGCAACGGCGAATGGTTTGAGCTGGAAGCTGACGGCCTGCTGGGTCGCTGCATCCAGCACGAGAACGACCATCTGGACGGCATTACCATCATGGAGTCCAGCGA
Organism: uncultured Faecalibacterium sp.; assembly: GCA_934525405.1. GTDB lineage: Bacteria > Bacillota > Clostridia > Oscillospirales > Ruminococcaceae > Faecalibacterium. The sequence goes on along the minus strand of CAKSZF010000001.1, from coordinate 163,587 downwards.
GTACTTCTATGAGGATACCGAGGAAGGCAAAAAGGCCGCCCGCGAAGCGAAAGGAAACAACTGATGCGCATTTTGTTCATGGGCACGCCGGATATTGCTGCCGAGTGCCTGAAAGCCCTGTATGCTGCCGGGCACGATATCTGTGCCGTGTACACCCGGCGGGATAAGCCCGTCGGCCGCAAGCAGGTGCTCACCGCACCGCCGGTCAAGGAGGTCGCACTGGCGCACGGCACGCCCGTGTTCCAGCCCCGCACCCTGCGGGACGGCAGCGAGGATGACACTATCCGCGCCCTTGCCCCGGAGCTGATCGTGGTGGTGGCTTATGGCTGCATCCTGCCGAAGTCCGTGCTGGAACTGCCCCGCTACGGCTGCATCAACCTGCACGTTTCGCTGCTGCCGAAATATCGCGGCAGCGCCCCGGTGCAGTGGTCGGTGCTGAACGGTGACGCCGAGACCGGCGTTTCCATCATGCAGATGGACGAGGGGCTGGATACCGGCGACGTGCTGTACTGCAAAAAAATCACCATTGACCCCGAGGAGACCAGCGGCGAACTGTTCGACCGCGTTACCGCTGTGGGTGCCGAAGCCCTGTGTGAGACCATTCCCCAGATCGCAGCAGGCACCCTGACGGCTGTGCCGCAACAGCACGAGAATGCTACCCTTGCCCCCATGCTGAACAAGGAGATGGCGGAGTTCCACCTGACCGACACTGCCGCCCATATCCACAACTGGGTGCGCGGCATGAACCCTTGGCCGGGTGCATGGTTCATCACCTCCGGCGGCAAAAAGCTCAAGGTGATGTCCAGCCGCGTGGCCGCCGCCAACGGCGAAGCCCCCGGCACTGTGCTAGCTACAAAGCCCCTGACCGTAGCCTGCGGCGAGGGTGCCATCCAGCTGCTGGAGGTCGTGCCAGAGGGCAAAAAGCCCATGGACGGCACCGCCTTTGCAGCGGGTCTGCGCCTGAAAACGGGGGATAGCCTCTGATGGCCGCAAATCCGCGTGCGGCGGCAGTCGCCGCACTGGTACGGCAGGAGCAGGACGGCTTTTCCAATCTGGTGCTGGACGCAGAACTCAAGCGCCAGAAGCTGGAAGGCCGGGATAAGGCTTTTGCAAGTGCCATCTTCTACACGGTGCTGGAGCATCGCGGCACGCTGGACTATATTCTGGAGCAGTTTCTGCCCAAGGGGCTGGCAAAGCTGGATGCACCCGTGCGGGAAATTTTGCGCGCCGCGCTGGCACAGGCACGCTATATGCAGGTGCCTGCCTCCGCTGCGGTGAACGAAGCGGTCAAGCTGACCCGCACCTTTAAAAAATCCAGCGCCTCCGGCCTTGTCAACGCCGTGCTGCGCAAGGCCTGCGGCTATGATTTAGACGCTGCCGTCTTTACAGACGAGATCCAGCGCCTGATGGTTTTAGGCTCTGCCGGGCGGGATGTGGCGGAATTTCTCCACAAAAACTACCCGGACGAGGCACTGGGCATTCTGACCTATCAGGCCGATGGCGGCTTGACCAGCCTGCGCGCAAATCCCCTCAAGGTCAGCGCTGCACAGCTGTGCGCGCTGCTTACAGAGCAGGGCGCAGTAGAGGTACGGCAGGGTATCGTGCCCGGCAGTGTGCTGGCACGTTTTGCGGGCAGCCCGGCAGACAACGAGCTGTTCCGGCAGGGCTACTACCATGTGGAGGGACAGGCCAGTCAGCTGGCAGCTCTCTGCGTAGGTGCCGCCCCCGGCGAGACGGTGCTGGACCTGTGCGCTGCCCCCGGCGGCAAGACCATTTTGCTGGCCGAGCAGATGCAGGGCACGGGAGCGCTGTACAGCTGTGATGCGGCAGAGAACCGTGTAGGGCTGATTCGCACCGCTGTGGACCGCATGGGCTTTACCGGGGTGCATACCCTTTGTAATGATGCCACCAAACCGAACCCTGCACTGCCCATGGCAGACCGCATCCTGACGGATGTGCCTTGCAGCGGCTTGGGCATTCTGGCAAAAAAGCCGGATCTGCGCTATAAAAAGCTGGAAGCTGTCCGGCAGGCGGAGCTGCTTGCCACACAGGCGGCAATTCTGGATACCGCCGCGGCGCTGCTCAAGGCGGGCGGGCGGCTGGTCTACTCCACCTGCACCATTGACCCGGCAGAAAATCAGCAGCAGATCGCAGCCTTTTTGCAGCGTCACCCGGAATTTACGGTCTACGCACCGGATGTGCCGCTGCCTGCCGGAATGACGGCAGGGGAGCACGGCTGCCTCTCGGTGCCCACCCGCACCGGCATGGACGGGTTTTTCCTGTGTGTACTGCAAAAAGCCGCCGCAACACAATAACCACGACCTTTGTGGGTCGGATCCTCTTATAGGAGAACAGAATGGAACAAAAACGCTGTATTTCTTCCCTGACGCTGGCAGAATTGACTGCTGAACTGAAAGCGCTGGGACAGCCGGGTTTTCGGGCAAAGCAGATCTTCCACTGGGTGCACCAGAAACTGGTCACCAACTTTTCTGCCATGACCGACCAGCCCAAGACCCTGCTGGCAAAGCTGGAAGAAGCCTTTTATATCGCTGCACCGCAGATCGAGCGCCGTCAGGAAGCTAAGGACGGTACTGTAAAATATCTGCTGCGCATGGCTGACGGCAACTGCATCGAGACCGTTGTCATGCGTTACCACTACGGCAATACCGTGTGCGTATCCACACAGGTGGGCTGCCGCATGGGCTGCCGGTTCTGCGCCTCCACGCAGGCGGGGCGGGTGCGCAACCTTGAAGCAGGCGAGATCTGCTCTGAGATCTACACTGCCCAGAAGGATATCGGCGAGCGCATCTCGCATATTGTGCTCATGGGCATTGGTGAGCCACTGGATAACTTTGACGAAGTGATGCGCTTTTTGGAGAATATCACCTCGCCCGAGGGCGTCAATATCGGCATGCGCAACATCAGCCTTTCCACCTGTGGCCTTGTACCCAAAATCGACCAGCTGGCGGAGAAAAAGCTGCAGCTCACCCTTTCCATCTCGCTGCACGCACCCACAAACCAGATCCGCAGCAGCATGATGCCGGTCAACGATGCCTATCCGGTGGAGCAGCTGATCCAGACCGTGCGCCGGTATCAGGAGACCACCGGCCGCCGGGTCAGTTTTGAATATTCCATGGTGCGCGGTGTCAATGATTCTGATGTCTGCGCAAAGCAGCTGGCAGACCTGATCCGGGGCATGGGTGCTCATGTAAATCTGATCCCCATCAACCCGGTGGACGGCAGCCCGTATTCCGCTACGGATGCAGCCAATGTGCGCCGGTTCCAGCAAAAGCTTGAAAGCCTTGGCGTAAACGCCACGGTGCGCCGCCGCCTTGGCAGCGAGATCAGTGCCGCCTGCGGCCAGCTGCGCCGCGACGAAATGAACGGCAAGGCATAAATAGAGGGAGAAACCTATGAAACTTGCAGGAAAAACGGATGTAGGACGCGTCCGGCAGGACAATCAGGATGACTACCGTGCCGGGGAACTGCCCGGCGATGCAGCTTGGGCGCTGGTATGCGATGGCATGGGCGGCGCACGCGGCGGGCGGGAAGCCTCGCAGTGTGCGTGCAGCGTCATCGAGCGCTGCTTTCAGGAGCAGTACAGCCAGTGCATCCCCGGCGAAGAGGAGACTTTTTTAAAAAAAGCGCTGCTCAGCGCCAACCGCTATGTGTTCCAGAAGGCACTGCGGGAGGAGTCTCTGGCCGGTATGGGTACTACTGCGGTCTGCGCTCTGGTGCGCGGCGGCAAGGCCTATCTGAGCCACGCGGGCGATTCCCGCGCCTACCTGTACCGGGACGGTAAGCTGGCGCAGCTGACCCATGACCACTCCTATGTGCAGGAGCTTGTGGACTGCGGCACCATCACGCAGGAGCAGGCAGAGCATCACCCGCAGAAAAACATCATCACCCGGGCACTGGGCGTGGATTACCGGCTGGAACCGGAGTTTACCACCGTGGCGCTGCGGGCAGGGGATGTTCTGCTGCTGTGCACGGACGGTCTGACCAATGCCGTGCCTACGGAGCAGCTGGAGCAGCTGCTGTGCGGCGGGTCTTTTTACGATCTGCCGGATGTTCTGATCCGCACCGCCAACGAAAACGGCGGCCCGGATAACATCACCGCTCTGCTGGTGGGGATAGAGCCGATGGAGGTGCGCCATGGATAACCTGATCGGCAAAAGACTGGACGGTCTGTATGAGGTGCAGGAACTGATCGGCTCCGGCGGCATGGCCAACGTGTATAAGGCGGTCATGCGGGGGCAGAACGGCCCCGTGCCCGCCGGGACTGTGGTGGCCGTCAAAGTGCTGCGGCAGGAGTATATGCATGATCCGGACCTTGTGCGCCGCTTTAAAAACGAATCCAAGGCCATCTCGCTGCTGAACCACCCCAATATCGTCAAGGTGTACGATGTTTCGGTCAACGACCATCTGCAATATATCGTCATGGAGTATGTGGACGGCATGACCCTGCGGGAGTACCTCAACGAGCGGGGCGGCAAGCTTTCCAGCCGGGAGACCGTGCACTTCATCTCCCAGATCCTCAAGGCACTGGAACACGCCCATGCCAACGGCATCGTGCACCGGGATATCAAGCCCCAGAATATTATGCTGCTGGATAACGGCCAGCTGCGCATGATGGACTTCGGTATCGCCCGCATTTCCCGGGCAGATAATCAGATGCTGGCCGGCAAGGCGATGGGCAGTGTGCATTATATCAGCCCGGAGCAGGCCAAGGGGGACGAGACCGACCGTACCAGCGACATCTACTCGGTAGGCGTCATGATGTATGAGATGCTTTCCGGTCATCTGCCCTTTGATGCTGACGACGTGGTGGAGGTTGCCATCAAGCAGATCTCGGACGAGCCCCGCTCGCTGCACGAACTGGCACCGGAGGTGCCCTATGCGCTGGTGGAGATCACCGAAAAGGCCATGGCCAAGCTCCCTCAGAACCGCTACCCCTCGGCACAGGCGATGCTGGAAGCACTGGACGCCTATGTGCAGAACCCCTCCGTGCTGTTTGAATATCAGTATATTACAGAAGAAGCACCCGAAAAGGTGGTGAAACGTACCATGAACCAGAACCGCGTGATCCGTCAGAACGAGCAGCCTGCTCCCCGCAAAAAAGGCAAAAGCAAGGCGGGCAAAAAACGCCGCACCGTCTTTTTGCCCGCCTTGTTCGGCATTACCATTGCCTTTGCACTGGCCTGCATGGCACTGTGCTGGCTGATCCTGAACGATTCCTCCAACCTGATGAACAACAAGGCCGATGTCACCCTTGGGGACTATATCGGCATGACCAAAGATCAGGCAATGGCCACGGATCAGATCGCATCCGGCCAGATCTCTCCAGAGTGGGAAGAAGAGTATAACAGCAACTATGCCGCCGGTTATATCTATAAGCAGTCGCCGGTGTCCGGCCGCACCGTCCGCGAGGGACAAAGCGTGACTTTGACCGTTAGTCTTGGTACCCAGTATGTCACTGTGCCGGATCTGACCAACTATGTGCAGACCGATGCCGAGCAGCAGCTCAAGGCACTGGGCGTTTCGGTGCTGGTCACGCAGGCTGTGGATACCACTGTGGCCTCCGGCGCGGTCATCCGTACCGACCCTGCCGCCGGTACGCAGGTAGCGGCAGGCTCTACGGTCATCCTTTATATCAGCCGTCCGCAGGTGTCTACCACCACCAAGGTGCCCTCGCTTACCGGCATGAGCGTGGATGACGCCCGCACCCTGCTGGTGCAGAACCATCTGGGTCTTGGCAGCCAGAGTGAAAAATACAGCGACCAGCCAGCAGGTACGGTGCTCAGCCAGAGCCCTGCGGCAGGTGCTACCGCAAAGCTGAACAGCCGCGTAAACGTTGTGGTCAGCGCGGGCGCTGCACCGGTACAGGAGCCGGAGCAGCCTGGCAGTGACGGCTCTTCCGGCACCACAGGTGAAGGCTCTACCGGCGGCGAGAGCACCGGCGGCAGCAGCGAGTCAAGCTCCAGCAGCAGCTCCACCGGCGGCGGTATTCTGGACTGGTGGTCCTCGCTGCTGAGCTGACGGAGGATGTGCATGAACGGTTATATTGTAAAAGGCATCGGCGGCTTTTACTATGTAAAAACGTCGGATGGCATCGTGGAGTGCAAGCCCCGCGGCATCTTCCGCAAGCAGAAAATCACCCCTGTGGCAGGGGATGAGGTGACGCTGGAAACCGAGAACGGTGCGGCGGTCATTGCGCAGATCGCGCCCCGCAAAAACGTTTTTGTGCGCCCGCCGGTGTCAAATCTGGATGTGCTGTTCCTTGTAGCCAGCACCACCCAGCCCACCCCCAGTACACTAGTGCTGGATAAGCTTTCGGCCATTGCGGTGGATAAGGGCGTACAGCCGGTGGTGGTGTGCACCAAAAGCGACCTTGCCGAGGCAGATTTTCTGGCAAACGCCTACGCAAAGTCCACTCTGCCGTTTATCCGCATCGACTACGAAAGCGGTGCCGGACTGGACAAAGTAAAGCAGTGGATCAACAGCAGATTGTGCGCTTTCTGCGGCAACTCCGGTGTGGGTAAATCCACCCTGCTGAACGCGTTGCTGCCGGACGCTGCCCGCGAGACCAGCGCCATCAGCCAGAAGTTGGGGCGCGGCCGCCACACCACCCGTGAGGTGACCATCTTTGAAGCCTACGGCGGACGCATTGCCGACACCCCGGGCTTTGCCAGCCTGGAGGCCAACCGTGCCGGTTTCATCCCCAAGGAGAATCTGGAACACGCTTTCCCGGAGTTCGGACCTTATCTGGGTCAGTGCCAGTTTACCGGCTGCTCCCATCGCAGCGAAAAAGGCTGCGCCGTGCGTGCGGCGCTGGCAGAGGGCAAGCTTTCCCAGACCCGGTACGACAGCTACTGCGCCATGTACGACGAAGTAAAGGATGTCAAGGACTGGCAGCGCCCGAAAGTGTAATACGGAAGGAAGAATGAAATGTCCCGTTGTGTGATTCTTTCTGCCTGCCCGGTGCAGCCGGAACTCAAACGCCTGCTGCGCAGTGATGATTTTATCATCGCCTGCGATGCGGGCTACCGCAACTGCGAACGGCTGGGCTGCAAGCCGGATATCATTGTAGGCGATTTTGATTCTGCGCCCTGTCCGCAGCAGGATACGGACGATATCGTTGTTCTTCCCCACGTCAAGGACGACACCGATACCGAGTATGCCGCAAAACTTGCTGCGCAAAAGGGCTTTGACGAGGTGCTTTTGCTGGGCGCACTGGGCGGCAAACGGGTGGAGCACACCCTTGCAAACCTGTGCACCGGCCTTGGGCTGGAGCAGCGCGGCATCCGCGCCGCTTTGCAGGACGAACGCTCCCGCATCACCTTTGTGCTGCCGGGCGAGAGCCGCCGCTATCCCAAGGAGGAGTTCTTCTACTTCTCGGCTTTCCCCATGGAGGGGCGCGCCGAGGGCGTGTATGAAAAAGGCTCCTTCTATGAGTTGGAGGATGCCGTGCTCACAGCAGGCTATCCGCTGGGCGTAAGCAACGAGTACGCCGAAGGCTCAGACTGCATCACCGTCAGCACCCGGCAGGGTGCGCTTGTGGTGGTGGAGACCATCGCAGATTGAACCCTTCCCGGAACATTTTTGCCCGTCAAACGCTATAATGGGGTAAACATGAGCGAAAGGCGGGGTGGAGATGCAGGTAGTGGTCATTCGCAGCCCGAAAGCGCTGTGCGGCATTCTGCGCAAGCTGTTCGGCATCCGCAAAGAGAACTGAATCCATAAAAGGCCGGTGTGTGGCAGCTGCTGCACACCGGCCTTTTGCTGTCGGCATACCGCCGCCTTTCGCCGCATACACTCTTACGGAAACGGACAGGGAAAGGAGCGCACTGCACATGGAACTGAAGATATTCCGGGACACGCTGCCGCAGGGCGGGGCAGGCTGTACCGTAAAAGCAGAACTTCCGCTGGAGACCGAGATCCGCATCTCGGATGACCTACCGCCGGTGGGTAAGCTGGTCAAGTGCTTTGTCCGCCCGGTGGTGCTGCAACGGCAGTTGCAGCCGGGCAGACTTACCTTAGAGGGCTATCTGCGCTGCACAGTGTTTTACCAGAGCGAAACAGAAAAAGGTCTGTGCCAGACCGAGCAAAAGCTGCCCTTTACCCGGCAGCTGGAGCTGCCGGAGCTTGCCTTTACGGCATGGACAGCCGTGGTGGAAGGGCAGACAGAATACCTCAACACCCGCGCGGCAGACCCGCGCCGCATCGAGGTGCGGGGTGCCTATGGGCTGGTGGTCACGGTGCACACCCAATGCAAGACCGAGGTCATTACGGCACTGGCGGATGGCGGCATCGAGCAGCAGCTGCGTACACTGCAAGGCGTGCGCAGCGTGGCTGTACTGGATAAGCTGGTGACCTTGGAGGGTGAGCTGGTCTTTGCAAAGCCCCCGGCGGCTGTCCTGGACATTACCGGTAACGCCTGTGTAGGAGAGGTAAAGCTACTTGCCGGTAAAGCTGTGGTCAAGGGGGAACTGCGGGTGCAGTGTGCGTGGCGGGCAGAAGGGGACACTGCCCTGCAAAGTCAGGCGGCGGCGCTGCCCTTCCAGCAGGTGATAGATTTAGAGGGCATCACCGAGGACTGCCGCTGCCTGTGTGTGGCAGAGCCGGTGGGGTTTACCCTGTCGCAGGCAGAAAGCACCGCCGCCCAGCTTACAGCAAACGTTATGCTGCATCTGCGGGCGTGGCGCGATTACCAGCTGCAAGTGGCGGTGGACGCTTTTTCCACTCGGTTTGAAACGGAGCTTACGCCGCAGCCGCTCGTTACAGAGCAGCTGCTCTGCACCCTGAACGATACCGCCACCGCCACAGGTTCCGGCCCGTTGCCGGATGCAGGGGCGCAGCTGCGGGCCTGCTTTGTGCACTACGGCCCTCAGCAGACCGTCCCAAAAGGGGAGGGCTGGGTACTTGCCGCCAAAGCGGTGGTAACAGCCCTTGCAGAGAATACACTCGGCGAGCTGGAAAGCTACGAGAAAACTTTGGAAGTTGCTATTCCACTGCCCATCACGCCGCCGGAGGGAACAGTGCTTGTGCCGGAATGCTGGCTGAGCACCGAGAACGTGCAATGCACCTGTGCAGGCGGTACGCTGGAAGCCACGATTACCGTCCGGGCAGAGGGCACGATTTTAGGCTGCACCACCAGCCCGGTCATTGGCAGCATCACCCTTGGCGACCCGCTGCCCGATACCGACCCCGAGATCGCGCTGCGGATCTACTACGCACAGACCGGGGAGGAAGTGTTCGCAGTGGCACGGCGGTTCCATGTAGCCCCGGCACAGATCCTTGCGGCAAATCAGCTGGAAGAGGAGCTTGTCAGCCTGCCGCAGGCACAGCGGCTGCTGATCCCGGTCACCTGACCTGTAAGACTGTAAACATAATAAAATCTGCACCCCTTTCCCGGACGGCACGAGCTGCCGCACCGGGGAGGGGGTGTTTTTCTGTCCGTACTGCGCGGAAAACATAGCGCATAGAATTACTGACAAACTCAATAGAAGAATATCAAAAATCAAGCGAATTAACGTAATAAAATATAGTTGTAATACGTGCAGTATCTTTTATTAGTGATTTTAAATCAACGCTCAGACCGTTCTGATATCGATTTCATAATGCAAAGATCCCTCGAAAATACGATTTGTATTTAATGCTTTGCAGAGCGTCTATGGATGTGGTATACTAAGGGAGATGCAAATGCAAACGACTACCGCTTGCCTGCTGTGTCCGGCGTACAGCACAGTTTCTGTCGGGCAAGTAGCACGGCGGACGGTAAAATGATATCGCGGGAGAGTGGAATATTTGGAACTGGAACAGGCAAAAAAACGTGTGGAAGAGCTGCGCGCAGTTATTGAGAAAAACAACCGGCTTTACTACGATCAGGATGCACCGGAGCTGGAGGATTTTGAATACGATGCCCTGACACGGGAGCTGAAGGAACTGGAAGCACAGTTCCCCCAGCTGATCACGGCAGCATCGCCTACCCAGAAGGTGGGCGGCACTGCCAGCAGTAAGCTGCCCAAGGTGGCCCATGCCGTCAAGATGGAAAGCCTGCTGGATGCGTTCTCCTTCGATGAGCTGCGGGACTTTGACCGCCGCGTCCGCGAGTCCGGAGTAGAGCCGGAATATGTCGTGGAGATCAAAATCGACGGTCTTTCTTGCAGCTTAGAGTATGAGAACGGGCAGCTTGTCCGCGCCTCCACCCGCGGTGACGGCGTGGTGGGTGAAGATGTTACCGCAAACGTGCGTGCCATCCGCAGCATCCCCAAGACTCTTAAAGATGCACCGGAGTTTCTGGAGGTGCGTGGCGAGGTATATATGCCTCACGAGGCCTTTCAGCACCTGTGCGCCGAGCAGGAATTGCAGGGTGCTGCGCCCTTTAAAAACCCCCGCAATGCAGCAGCCGGTTCTCTGCGGCAGAAGAATGCCCGCATCACCAGCAGCCGTGGGCTTTCCATCTTTGTGTTCAATGTGCAGCAGATTCGGGGCAAGACCCTGACCAAGCACTCCGAAAGTCTGGATTACCTCAAGAGCCTTGGTTTGCCGGTATCGCCGCGCTACCATGTGGTGCACGATATCGAGGACGCCATTGCCGAGATCGAAAATATCGGCCAGAACCGTTCCAAGCTGGATTTTGACATGGACGGTGCCGTTATCAAGGTAAACGATTTTGCCCAGCGGGAGCTGATGGGCTCCACCAACAAATTCCCACGCTGGGCTATCGCTTTCAAATACCCGCCGGAAGTCAAGGAGACCACCCTGCGCAGCATTGAGGTAGCTGTGGGCCGCACCGGCGTGCTCACCCCCACTGCCTGCTTTGACCCGGTATTTCTGGCAGGTACCACGGTAGCCCGCGCCACCCTTCACAACGAGGACTTTATCCGGCAATTTGGGCTGTGCATTGGGGATACCATTCAGGTGCGCAAGGCGGGCGATATCATCCCGGAGGTCATCGGGGTCACCCATCATGCGGAGAGCGCTGAACCCTACACCATGCCCACGGTCTGCCCCTCCTGCGGCGCACCGGTGGTGCATCTGGAGGACGAAGCCGCCCTGCGCTGTGTGAACCCGGAGTGTCCGGCGCAGGCGCTGCGCAATATCATCCATTTTGCCTCCCGGGATGCCATGGATATCGAGGGCTTGGGCGAGGCAGTAGCCACCCAGTTGGTGGAAAAGGAACTGGTGCACTCCGCAGCAGATATCTACACGCTGACCCGGGAGCAGCTGCTGGAACTGGACAAATTCAAGGAGAAAAGCGCGGACAATTTGTTACAGGCCATTACTGCCTCCAAGCAGAACAATCTGGATAAGCTTTTGTTCGGTTTTGGCATCCGCAACATCGGTGATAAGGCGGCCGCGCTGCTGGCAGAGCATTTCGACACGCTGCAAGCAATCCGAGAAGCCACCGCAGAGCAGATCAGCCAAATCGACGGTTTCGGCGGCGTGATGGCGCAGAGCGTGGTGGAATTCTTTGCCAAGGAAGGCACCACCGACCTTGTGCATCGTCTGGCAGACGCCGGGGTCAATATGCAGTGGAAGGGCGAACCGAAGGGGGATAAACTGGCGGGCAAAACGCTGGTGGTCACCGGTACGCTGGAAACCCTCTCCCGCAACGAGGCCGAAGCACTGATCGTGAAAAACGGCGGCAAAGCCAGCGGCTCTGTCTCCAAAAAAACGGCCTATGTGGTGGCCGGTGCAGCGGCAGGCTCCAAGCTGACCAAGGCGCAAGCACTGGGCGTGCCGGTGCTGACCGAACAGGAATTTCTTGCCATGCTGCAAGATGCTCCAATGGAACAGGAAACGACTTAAAGCGGCCTTCCAATTGCTAAAGCACAAGTGATTTCAAAAGCTTCTGCAATGTTGTTGCAGAGGCTTTTTTGTTTGCCGGTTCCCGGTTCTAAGAACGCGCAAAGCGCATACAATGCTAGCACAAAGCTTTCGTGGAAGGAGGAACCAAAGTGGACGAGTATTACCGGGCCGTCAGAGCTCTTCCCGCTTGGCTGGCAACGTTACTGGCACTGCTGCCCGCACAAACGGCAGCGTGCGTGCAGGAACTGCGGCTGCGTACAGACTGTGCGGTCACATTTACCGTGCAAGGACGGCAATGCCCTGCTTCTGCACTGCCGGGCTGTCCTCCGATGCTGGCTGCAATGCGGCTGGATGCGCTGCAAATAGAGGAGATATTCTACACACTTTGCAACGGCTCAGTGCACACTCACGAAAAGGAGCTTGCCGAGGGCTACCTGACCACTGCTGCCGGCAACCGCGTGGGCGTAGCGGGGCAGTTCGTGCAGCGGGAAGGGCAGAGTATCACCCTGCAAAAGATCACCTCGCTCAATCTGCGAATTGCACGCGGCTGTATTATCCCTTTGCCGCCCGAGTTTGACAAGCTGCTGGAGCGGCACTTTACCGGATTGTTGATAGTGGGAGAGCCTGGCAGCGGCAAAACAACGCTGCTGCGCACCATTGCCCGGACACTGGCCGAGCGACAGCGTCTGGTGGCAGTGGTGGACGAGCGGAACGAGCTTTTCCCGCCGGAGCAACCCCTGCCGCCGCTGGAGCGCATCGGCGGGGTGGATAAAGCCCGCGCTGTCCAGATGGCGCTGCGCACGCTGGCACCGCAAGTGATCTTGCTGGACGAGCTGGGCGGCTTGGAAGAGACCAGAGCACTGGAACAAGGCTTTTTCAGCGGGGTGGACTTTATTGCCAGTCTCCACGCGCCGGATGCCGCACAGGCACGATGCCGTCCGCAGGTACAAGCATTGCTGCAACGCGGGATGCTGCGGCAGCTGGTCGTCCTTGCCGGGCGGGAGACCCCGGGCTGCATCCGGGAAATGTGCGCTGTATGAGCAGCCTTCTGCGCGGGCTTGGCCTGCTTTTGCTCCCATTGTGCGGCTGGCTGGCGGGGGACGCACTACAAGCCAAAACCGCCCTGCATCTTGCCACTTTGCAGCGCACCATCGAGCTATTACAGCGCATCCGGCAGGAAATCCAGTACCGCCGGGTGGACCTGCAAAGCCTTTACCGGCAGCTTTGCCGCGAGGGGCTGTTAGCGCAAACTCCCGGCGGTACATTCCAGCAGCTGCCTGCGCCGGAGCGGCTCTCCGCTGCGGAACGTGCCTGCTTTGCAGAGTGCTTCGGCGGCATTGGCCGCGCAGAGGCCGCACAGGAATGCGAACGGCTGAGCTACTATATAGCGCGGTTCGAGGATTATTTGCAGCAAGCACGTTGCACAGCGCAGCGGCAGGCCGGTCTGCCGCACCGCCTTGGGCTGGCAGGCGGCATGATGCTGGCACTGCTCTTTTGGTAAAAACTGTACGGAACAAAGGAGAAACGGATGGATATCGAGCTTGTGTTCAAAATTGCGGCCATTGGCATCATTGTAGCAGTGCTCAACCAGCTGCTCATCCGCTCCGGGCGGGAGGATCAGGCCATGATGACCACGCTGGCAGGGCTTGTGGTGGTGCTCTCTATTCTCGTCAAGCAGATCAGTGCTCTGTTTGCTACCATCCGGTCTCTGTTTGCGCTATGAGCGCAGCGGTTCCGATGCTGGCGGCGCTGCTGCTGGCGTCCTTTGTCGGTATTCTGTTACAGCGGTACTCCCCGGCATTTGCACTGCTACTTTCGCTTGGTGCTGCGGTGTGGCTGCTGCTCCGTCTGGCGCAGCCGCTGCACGGGGTACTGCAAGCATTGGTGCAGTTGGGGCAGCGCACCAATGCACAGGCGTTTTCCTGCCTTTTACGCAGTGCGGGGATTTTGCTGCTGGCAGATTACGTCCGCACCCTCTGTGAGGAAGCCGGAGCGGATGCCCTTGCATGGTGCGCCGGACTGGCGGGGCGGTGTCTCGTACTGGCGGCAGTATGGCCGCTGCTGGAACAGATATTCCAGACGATCTGGGGGTTGGCGGGATGAAAAGACGCAGCCTTATCATTTGCGTGGTAGCGCTAGGCTTTCTGTGCAGCGAAACCGCCCTGAAAGCTGCGGCGGCGGAAGCCGCACCGTGGCAGACTTATCTTGACAAAGCACCTGTTCAAGCCGAGCAGTTTGCGGCAGACCCGCTGGGCACCTTGCTGCGTTTGTTTGCTGCAGAACCGGTGCAATTGCTGCGGGAAGTGCTGCATCAATATGCCGGTGTTCTGCTGTTTTTATCGCTGGCAGCCGGGCTTGCATTTCTCTTGCAGGACACTGCCGACAAAGCACTGCTGGAACTGGCTGCTGCCGGTGGCTGCGGCGTTTTATTATGGCAGGAACTGGACAAGCTTGCCGCCGCACTGTGCACCCGGATGGCCGGGTGGAAAAGCTATCTGCTGGGTTTTTTGCCGGTGTACAGCGGCGTACTGGCGGTTGGCGGCGAGTGGAACGCCGGAGCGGCTGCAAACGGCTTTCTGCTCACGGTGCTGTGCTTTATCGCACAGGCGGTCACCCTCTGGCTGCAGCCGCTACTGCGCAGCTACCTTGCCATCAGCATGGCTTGCGGCATCAGCTCCCGCAAAAGCCTGTCCGAGGGTTGCACCCTGACCGGGCGGCTGCTGCGGCAGGCCATCGGCTGGGCGGGCAAAGCGTTCGCCGCCCTGATGAGCTTTCAGCGCGTGGTAACAGTGCAGTTGGATCGTTCTGCCTCTCGTTTGGGTCAGCTGCTGACCGGCAGTGTGCCCATCGTGGGGCAGGCGTTGAGCAGCGCGGCAGACGCGGTGCTGGCCGGGATGCAGCTGCTCAAAAGCACTCTTGGCATTGCTGCATTGCTCAGCATCGGGGCAGAATTTGTACCCTTGTATCTCGGGCTGCTGGTACATCTGTTTTTTCTGTCCTGCTGCGGCTGGCTTGCCGAAATCGGCGGTTTGGAGCATTGCTATAAGCTGCTGCAATGCTTTGCCGAAGCCGTGCGCTGCATGGCGGCAGTTACGGCTTTATTTTTTATGCTGTTTGTAGTGGGCATCGCGCTGCTGATGCTGACAGGGGGTGGTTAGATGCAGGCATTTCAGCAGGCTGCGGCAGTGTTCTGCATGGCGTGCATCGGGGCAGAATTGGTCAGTCTTTTTGGTGGGCAATGCTGGGCGGGCCGGTGCATAAAAGCCGTGGCCGGACTATATATTTTAGCAGTCCTTCTTGCGCAGCTGCCACGACTGCCGGGCAAAGTCTTGACCACGTTTTCGGGGGACACAGCCCCGGCGGTCACGTCTGCGGCGCAGCCGGACGCACGGGAAGCAGAGATCCTGACCGAGGCAGGGACCCAGCTAGAGGAATATTGCACCGCACAGTGCCGCCAGCAGTTCGGGCTGGATATTTGTGTAACAGTCACACTGGAAAAAGCCGGGCAGCAGGTCGTTGTAAAAAAAGTGGTTGCCGCCTTCCCGGCGGGCTGCACCGCCGCCCAAAAGCAGGCAGTGTTCAGCTTTTTGCAGCAGACACTGGGTGCTTCCACGGTAGCAGAGGAGAGCGCACAATGAAAAAGAATGAACTGCTTTCTGCTTTACGCTCTCTGCAAAGCGGCAAAAACCGCACTTCTCTGGCGGTGGCGGTCGGCGTACTGGCAATGCTGCTGCTTTTGCTGTCGGAGCTTATACCCGGTGGCGATACGCAGAAAGCGGCGACTTCCGCCGCCCAAACAGCCACTGTCAGCCAGTACCAGACCCAGTTGGAGCAGCAACTGGAAGGGCTTATCAGTCAATTGCAGGGGGCGGGGCGCACCACGGTCATGGTCACCCTGACCACCGGAGAGGAGACCATCTATGCAGTGGACACCCAGACCGGGGATCTGCAGCAGCAGGAGACCCATGTTCTTTTACAGGATGGCTCTGCGCTAGCCGAGACTACCTATCTGCCGCAGGTATGCGGGGTTGCCGTGCTGTGTGAGGGTGGGGGAGACGTCCGCGTGGCAGCCCGCATCACCGAGCTGCTGCATTCGCTGCTGGACCTGCCCACGAACCGCATCTGCGTGGAGCAACGCAAGCGCTGAGCCGTTGCTTTTATCAAGTATCAAAACCGATTACCGAAAACCTAAAGGAGGAACCGTTTTATGAGAGCACTTTCCAGAAACACCCGCAGGGTCACCGCACTGACACTGGCAGCGGCGCTGGTCATTGCCGTCTACTTAAACTGGCAGTATGCCCGGGCAGACATCACCCCGCAGACAGAAGAAGACACCCTTATGGTCTCGGCAGAGCCGGTGGAAGCAGATGCGGAGACCATCATCACGGATGCACTGCCCACAGAGGCAGAGGCAGCCTCGGGTGTCAACAAAAACTATGGCGAAGCGCAGCTGGTCAGCGTTGCAAACGACAGCGGCACCCGCTTTTTTGAACAGGCTCGGCTCAAGCGGGAAAAGGCACACGATGAAGCAATGGACACCCTGCAAAAGAGCCTGAAGTCCTCCTCCCTGACAGCGGAGGAGAAAAAGGAGTACACCGCACAAATGGCGGCAGGGCTGGAGGATCTGAATGCGGAAAATGAGATTGAGACACTGGTGCGCGCCAAAGGTTTTGCGGATTGCCTGTGCTTTTTACAGGCAGGGCGGGCAGACCTGACCGTGATGACGGCAGGCGAGCCGCTCACGGCGGCACAGGTGGCGCAGATCCGGGATGTGGTGATGAACAAAAGCAGCGTGACTGCTCAGAATATCACGGTGGTGGAGGTAAAATAAGCGCTCTTTATTTATGCTGACACCCCGGCGGCGCAGGTGCAGCTTTTCTTGCAGGCAGAAAGCTGTATGCACTGCCGGGATGCCATTCCGTGCTGATTTCCATCTTTCTTTTCCAAACAAGTATTGAAATTGCCCCCGCATTAATGGTATAATAACTCTATCAAAAATGAATGCTGCGCGCCTTTATGCACTGCACAGGGCGCGTTTGAACACAAAAGGCAGGCACGGCAGACCGGTTTCAGTGCTTTGCAACCGCCGCCGGAGCAGCCTTTGGATGGAGGACAGCACAATGGATTTACAGAACATGGATCTTCAGGGCGGCAGCCTTCAGATTTCGACCGAGGTCGTGGGCAAGATCGCCCGCTGCGCCGCACTGGAAGTGGACGGCGTTGCCGAGGTTTCCTGCGGTGTACAGAATAAAAAGCTGAAAAGCCTGCTGGAAACTTCCAGCATCCAGCCGCCTGTGGTGGTGGAGATGCGGGACGGCACAGCCAACATTACCCTGCACCTGATGATGCAGTTCGGCGCACGGATTCCCTCTGTGGCAGAAAAGGTACAGGAGAACGTCAAGTCTGCCGTACAGAACATGACCAATGTGACGGTCAGCCGCGTGGATCTGGTCATTGCAGGCCTTGCCGAAGCGCAGTAAAAAATTCAGAAAAAAATCATATCAGAAACGATCCTCCTCCCGGTACGTCCGGCGGGAGGGTTTGTATTGCGAAAGGAACATTATGGAAAATATTCTGCCCCGTAGAGAAGCCCGTGAAAACGCCTTTTTGCTGGCATTTTCACAGACCTTTGGTGACATTCCTCTGGCCGAGGCACTGTCCAATCACGCCGAGAACGATGAAGAGCATCCTGTGGATGCGTTCAGCCGTCTGCTGCTGAACGCCTACTACGATCATTCTGCAGAGGTGGATGACGAGATCCGCGCACATCTGCGCAATTGGACCATGGAGCGTCTGCCCCGCGTCAGCCTGACCGTGCTGCGTCTGGCCGTGGCCGAGATGCTGTTCGGCGGCGAGAACAAGCCCGGCGTTGCCATCAATGAGGCTGTGGAGCTGACCAAGAAGTACGGCGCGGGCGAGGACTATCAGTTTGTGAATGGTCTGCTGGGTGCTGTGGCACGCGACCACGGCCTGAGTGATGAAGCCGTCGTGGAGTCGGCTGAACAGTGAGCCGTTATACGCTCGGGGTCGATACAAGCAACTATGCAACCTCTCTGGCAGTTTTTGATACAGCCGGGGAGGTTGTTTGTGCAAAAAAGCGCTTTTTACCTGTAAAAGCCGGGCAGCTTGGTCTGCGGCAGAGCGACGCGCTGTTCCATCATACGGCGGCTCTGCCGGAGATGCTGCAGGAGCTGGCGCAGGAATTCGACCTGACCAAAATAGATGCCGTAGGTGTTTCGCAAAAGCCGCGCCCGGTGAAGGGCAGCTATATGCCCTGTTTTCTGGCCGGTGTCAGCGCGGCAACTGCCTTTGCGGCGGCGAGGGGCATTCCGCTGATCTACACCACCCATCAGCAGGGGCACGCTGCTGCGGCGCTTTATGCTGCAAAGGGTGAGGCCCTGTTCTCCCAGAAGGTGCTGCTGTTCCATATCTCCGGCGGCACCACGGATCTTTTGCTGTGTGACCAGGTGCGTACCATCACCACCCTTGGCACCAGTACGGATCTGTACGCTGGTCAGGCGGTGGACCGCGTAGGCGTGCGGCTGGGCTTTGGCTTTCCCGCAGGCGCCGAGGTCTCGCGCCTTGCCGCGCAGTGCACCGAGGAGATTCGTCCCAAGTCCAGCGTAAAGGGACTGCAATGCAGCCTTTCCGGGCTGGAAAACCAGTGCAACGCCCTGCTTGCCGCCGGAAAAGCACCGGAGTACGTCTGCAAGTACTGTCTGCTCTGCGTGGCAGATACCGTTGTCCGCATGACAAAAGCTGCGCAAAAGGAATACCCCGGCCTGCCGGTGGTCTGCGCCGGTGGTGTGATGAGCAGCGATATCATCCGCACATGGGTGCAGCAGCGTCTGCCGCAGGTCTATTTTGTGCCGGGGCAGTATTCCAGTGATAACGCCATCGGCGTGTCCATTCTTGCTGCGCGGGAGGCAGGGCTATGGCTGATGTGATCTCGGTATCAGAGCTGAACCATTATGTCAAAACACTACTGGACGTCAACGATGGCCTGTTTGATCTTGCCTTGCGCGGCGAGATCGCAAACTTTGTGCAGAATGCCCGCAGCGGGCACTGCTATTTTTCGCTGCGGGATGAGGCTTGCAGTGTAAAAGCAGTGATGTTCCGCACCGATGCCCGCCGTCTGGCATTTCGCCCGGAGGAAGGCATGCGGGTCGTAGTGCGCTGCCGTGCCACCCTTTACGAGCGGGACGGCGCGTTTCAGGTCTATGTGAACGAGATGTTCCCGGATGGTCTGGGCGCGGCACAGCTTGCGCTGGAGCAGCTGAATGCCCGGTTGGAAAAGGAAGGCCTTTTCGATCAGGCGCATAAAAAGCCGCTGCCAGTATACCCCAAATGCATCGGTGTCGTTACCAGCAAAACCGGGGCAGCATTGCAGGATATCCGCAACGTGATCAGCCGCCGCTGGCCGACCGTCCGGTTGCTGCTGTGCCCGGTAACAGTACAGGGCTTTGAGGCCGCCCGGCAGATCGCTGCTGCCATCCGCACGCTGGATCAGAGCGGGAAGGTGGACGAGATCATCGTAGCCCGGGGCGGCGGCAGCAGGGAAGACCTGTGGGTGTTCAACGCCGAGGAGATCGCCCGGGCAGCATTTCGCTGTAAAACGCCGCTGATTAGCGCTATTGGACACGAGATCGACTACACCATTCTGGACTTTGTGGCCGACCAGCGTGCACCCACACCGTCCGCTGCCGCAGAGCTTGCGGTGCCGGATCGGGAGGAACAGCGGCACATTTTTGAAAATATTGAAGAAAATATTCACAAAAATATACAAAAACGGCTTGCGTTGTGCTATAATGGTCTGGAGCAATACAACTTTTTGTTGGAACAGAATGCGCCGAGCAAAATCTTACAGCAGTATTCAAACCGTCTGCAACAGATGCAGCAGGCCATTCAGGCGCAGCAAAAAGTGCGTATGAATGGCAAAAATATGCAGCTTCAACACGCAGCAGCGCTTGCGGCATCGCTAGATCCATACCGTGTGCTGGCCCGTGGCTATGCCCTTGTGACCGATACAAAAGGAAAGGTCTGTACCGTAGAGCGACTGCAGCCGGAGCAGCCCATCTGTGTGCGCAGTCGGCAATATCAGGCACGATGCCGTGTGGAAACGGTGGAGGAGATCAATGAGAGCACCCAAAAGCTTTGAAGAAGGAATGGATCGGCTGAACGCGATCCTTGCACAGATGCAGCAGGAGGATACCTCGCTGGCAGATTCCGTCAAGCTGTATGCAGAAGCTGCCTCTTTGATGCAGTACTGCCACGCAACACTGGAAAAGACATCGCTGCAGATTGAGGAGATCAATGCAAAGATCGCCGAGACTGTAGAAGCCCCGCAGGAGCAGGAGGAAGAATAATGGAATATAAGGCGCAATATCAGGAATATCTGCTGCAGGCTACGGCTGCGCTGGATGCTGCCAGCGCCCGTTTTCTGCCCGAGGAATCGGAGGTGTGCAGAGCTGCCCGTTACAGTTTGCTGGGTGGTGGAAAGCGCATCCGCGCGATTCTGACGCTCAGCGTCTGTGATATGCTGGGTGGCGAAATGCAGGCTGCCGCACAGTTTGCGGCAGCTGTGGAGATGCTGCATTGCTACTCGCTGATCCACGATGATCTGCCCTGCATGGACAATGATGATCTGCGCAGGGGGCGTCCCTCCTGCCACAAGGCTTTCAGCGAGTCCACGGCGATGCTGGCCGGTGATGTGCTGCTGACCGAGGCCTTTGAGGTAATTGCAAACGCACCCGCTGCGCCGCAGGTCTGTGTATCTGCCGCCCGTGCGTTGGGTGCAGGTGCGGGCAGCCGTGGCATGGTCTACGGACAGGAGCTGGATCTGAAGTACGAGGCACTGGCTGCTACTGAAGAGCAGCTGCGCCTCATCCACCGCAACAAGACTGGTGCGCTAATCAACGCCGCCGTTCAGATGGGTGCTGCCGCAGCCGGAGCAACGCCGCAGCAGTGTGAGATACTGGCCTCCTACGCATACGGGCTGGGGCTGGTATTCCAGATCGTGGACGATGTGCTGGATGTTACCAGCACCCCGGAGCAGCTGGGCAAGCCCATCGGCAGCGACAGCGAAAACGGCAAGACCACCTTCGTCACCCTGTACGGGGCAGACGGTGCCATGGCGCTGGCGCAAAAACTGAACGAGCAGATCTGCGATGATCTGCAACAGCATTTTGGTGCAAAGGCAGCTTTCCTGCAGCAGTTGGCACAACAGCTTCTGGTGCGCAAAAACTAAAGAAGAAGGAACACAAATATGCAGTATATTCAGAGTCTTTTGTCGGTCAATCAAATCCTGACTGCCTCCCTCCTCAGCTGGTTCATTGCGCAGGTGCTAAAGACCATCATCAACTTCATTCTGCTGGGCAAGTTCCAGTTAGAGCGGATGTGGGGCGATGGCGGTATGCCCAGCGCACACAGCGCGACCGTCTGCGCCATGGCCATCGTTACCGGGCGCTGTGCCGGAGTTGCCTCGCCGATTTTTGCGGTGGCCTGTGTGGTGGCTATCATTACCATGCACGATGCCATGGGCGTCCGGCACGAGACCGGCGAACAGGCAAAGGTGTTGAACCAGATGATTGCCCAATGGATCGATGTAAGCGAGAAAAATGCTCCCTTTTTGCAGAATATGCACCTGAAGGAAATGGTCGGCCACACGCCGCTGCAGGTCGTGGCGGGCGTGCTGCTCGGCTCTCTGGTGGGCTTCTTGTTCCCGGTCATGTAAAAAACGGCAGAGACGCCCAAAGTACAAACGCATAAAGGACGTGTGAATATGGAATCGTTGTTGCTGGACAAGATCGATCAGCCCAGCGATCTTAAAAAGCTGAATGCACAACAGGTGGAAAAGCTTTGTGCGGAGATACGGCATTTTATGCTGGAAAGCATCTCTAAGACCGGTGGGCATCTGGCCTCTAATCTCGGCACCGTAGAGCTGACTGTGGCGCTGCACCGCGTGCTGGAAACGCCTAGGGATAAGATTGTATTTGATGTGGGACATCAGTGCTACACCCACAAACTGCTCACCGGACGCCGGAAGCAGTTTGACCATTTGCGGCAGCTGGATGGCATTTCCGGCTTTCCGAACCCTCACGAAAGTGTGCACGATGCCTTTATTGCTGGACACGGCAATACAGCGCTTTCGCTCGCCATTGGCATGGCGTGGGCAAAAAAGATCAAGCATGAGCCCGGGCTTGTGGTGGCGGTGATTGGCGATGGTGCCTTTACCGGCGGCATGGTATACGAGGGCATGAACAACATTGGCGGGCTGGACAATCTGCTTGTGATCCTGAACGATAACAAGATGTCCATCTCCAAAAATGTCGGTGCGCTGGCGCGGTATCTGACCCATCTGCGCACGACTACGGCCTATTATGATGCCAAGGATAATGTGCGCAGCTTTCTGGATGGTGTGCCATTGATCGGCACACCGATGAAAAAGTCGCTGATAGGCGCAAAAACGCTGGTGCGCCGCGCCATGTACCACTCCACCATGTTCGAAGATATGGGCTTTGAGTACATCGGTCCGGTGGACGGTCACAATGTGGAGGAGCTGGAGCGCACCCTGCGCTCGATCTATCAGCGGCCGGGTCCGCACTTTTTGCATGTTGTGACAAAAAAGGGTAAGGGCTATCAGCCGGCAGAGAGGAACCCGGGCAACTATCACGGTGTATCTGCCTTTGACCCGGATGGAATGCCGGACCCTGAGGTTGCACCGAAGGAGTCCTTCTCCACTGTTTTCGGCAAGTTGCTGGTGCAGGAGGGAACACAAAACCCGAAGCTCTGCGCGATCACCGCAGCCATGAAGTACGGCACCGGACTGCAATTCTTTGCCCACCGTCACCCGCAGCGCTTCTTTGATGTGGGCATGGCAGAGCAGCACGCTGTCACCTTTGCGGCAGGTCTTGCCAGTCAGGGAATGCTGCCGGTGGTGTGCATCTATTCCACCTTTCTGCAGCGCTCCTACGACCAGATCATCCATGATGTCAACCTTTTAAAGGAAAACGTGGTCTTTGCCATTGACCGCGCGGGCTTTGTTCCCGCAGACGGCGAGACCCATCAGGGCATCTACGATGCAGCCTTCCTCAGTCAGATGGGCATCCCGGTCTATGCGCCCTCCAATTACGAGGAGCTGCAATACTGGCTGCACTATTTGCTGCAGAATACGATCTCCGGCCCGCGTGCCATCCGCTACCCCCGCGGCGGCGAGAGCGCAAAGCTGGCACAGTATCCCTGCACAAAGCAGGACTATGACTTTTTGCAGCAGATACCCGGGGCAGAGGTCCTTCTGGTCAGCTATGCGGACGAGCTGGAGGACTTGCTGGAGGCTGCTGGACAATTAAACGAAGAATCGTTGAATTGCGACGTCCTGAAGCTTGTAAAGCTATATCCCTTTACAGATAAACTTGTCGAAGCTGTGTCAAAATATAAAATTGTACTATTTGCAGAGGAGTGTGTTGCAGCCGGTGGCATTGGTGAGCATCTGGCTTATGCTTTGCAGCAAAAGGGCTGGAACGGCCGCTTTTTGCACTGTGCTGTCCGCACGGCCTGCCTGCCGCACGCGACTGTTCCGCAGATCAAGCAGTGCACCGGTCTGGATGCTGCGGATCTTGTACAGGCAGTCCGGGCTGCCCTTATGAAAGGAGAAAACGAGCTGTGAAAATTCGGTTGGATCAATATCTTGTGCAGAATGGCCTTGTGCAGAGCCGGGAGCGCGCTAAAGCTCTGATTATGGCCGGTGTGGTTTTTGTCAACCAGCAAAAGGTGGATAAGGCCGGCGAAATGATCAAAGAGGACGCAGTGGTCGAGGTTCGCGGCCATGATATCGGCTATGTCAGCCGTGGCGGCTTGAAGCTGGAAAAGGCCATGAAATGCTTTCCGCTTACCCCTAACGGCAAGGTCTGCATGGACATCGGTGCGTCCACCGGCGGCTTTACTGACTGTATGCTGCAAAACGGTGCAGTGAAAGTGTATGCCGTAGACGTTGGCTACGGTCAGCTGGCGTGGAGCCTGCGGACGGATGAGCGCGTGGTGAACATGGAACGCACGAACATCCGCTATGTCACACCGGAGGATCTGGCAGAGCCCATTGAGTTTTTCAGTGTGGATGTTTCCTTTATCTCTCTGCATCACATCTTCCCGGTGGCACAGCGCATCACCACCCCGGATGCCATGGGTGTCTGTCTGGTAAAGCCGCAATTTGAGGCAGGCCGCGAGAAGGTGGGCAAAAACGGTGTGGTGCGCGACCCCGCTGTGCACCGTGAGGTACTGCACAATGCCATGTCTTATGCTGCGGAAAACGGCTTCGTGGTGCGCGGGCTGGATTACAGCCCGGTCAAGGGGCCGGAAGGCAATATCGAGTACCTGATGTTTGTGCAGAAGAGTGACCAGCCCGCAGTGCTGGATGACGAAGCCGCCGCACAGGTGGTGGCAGCAAGCCACACCACGCTGGATCGTTAAGACCCAGCATTCAGCAAAGGAGAAGCCGGTATGACGATCTACATTTCGCCCAACTCGGGCAAGGCCTCTGCTAGCGAGATCGCGCTGCGTGCGGCGCAGATCCTGCTGACCCACGGCGCAGCCGTGCTGATGAGTGATGCTCTGCGAGAAAACAGCACGTCAGGGGTCGTTTATCTGCCGCTGGAGCAGTGTCTGGAGCGCGCTGACGTGATCCTGACCATCGGCGGCGACGGCACCATCCTGCACGAAGCAAATCTCTCGCTCCGGTACGCAAAGCCCATCCTCGGTATCAATCTGGGACGCTGCGGCTTTCTGGCCACCTGCGAGATCGGCGAAATGGAAACAAAGCTGGCCGCTGTGGCGCGGGGCGAGTTCCAGCTGGACAATCGGATGCTTTTATATGCCCGGGTGCTTGGGCAGGACGGCTGGGAAGGTCATGCCCTCAACGATGTGGTGGTGACCAAAGGGCGTTTGCAGCAGGCCATCGACTTCAGCATTTACTGCGATGATATTCTGGTAGAGCACTACCGGGGCGACGGCGTCATTGTGGCAACCCCCACCGGCTCTACGGCCTACTCGCTGGCAGCCGGCGGCCCGATTCTGGACTCTCAGACCAAGGGTGTCGTGGTGACTCCCATCTGCCCCCACAGTCTGGCCAGTCCGGCCATGGTGTTTGCACAGGAGCGCAAGCTGAATGTCTGCGTAGGGCAGGTGGCAGACGATGAAGTGTTTATCAGCTGTGACGGCGGTGTGGGCTACCCCCTCAAGGCAGGTGCCACCGCAGAGATCCGTCTGTCCGATCAGAACGTCAAGCTTATCACCTTTGGGCGGGCAGATCAGTTTCAGGCCATTGACCAGAAACTGCGCAAAAGACAATAACACGGGAGGCGATTTTTAAGATGGCACGCAGCCGCAAGGAAGAAACAAAAACAAAAGCGGAACGCTTGCAGACGATCCTGCGTCTTGTGCAGGAGCATCCCATCAGCCGACAGGAGGTGCTGTTGGAGCACCTGCGGAACGAGGGCTTTGAGGTAACGCAGGCCACCGTTTCCCGCGATATCCGGGAGTTGTGCCTTGTAAAGGCAGCCACCACCGAGGGCTACCGCTATGTTTCCAGCCGGAACGAAAGCTTCAACCCCAAAACCCAAGGGCGCTTTGAGACCATCTTCCACGAGTCCGTTCTGGGGGTGGATTATGCCGGGCATGTTGTGCTGGTAAAATGCTATTCCGGCATGGCGAATGCCGCCTGTGAGGTTTTTGATGCTTTGCAGTGGAAAAACGTTGTCGGCACCCTTTCCGGTGATGACACCTTCTTAATTGTTGCGCGCTCGGAGCGCGATGCCAAGACCATTTGTTCGGAGTTGACCCGCTATGTGGGGCAGAGATGACGGTAGGAGAACGAAGCCATGCTGAGCAGCCTGCAAATTGAAAATGTTGCCGTGATCCAGAAGGCAGAGGTGCACTTTGAGTCGGGGCTGAATGTGCTGACCGGCGAGACCGGTGCGGGCAAATCCATCCTGATCGATTCCATCAATGCGATCCTTGGCAACCGCACCTCTAAGGACTTGGTACGCACCGGAGCTGCAAAGGCTGTGATCCGCGCCGCATTTGAGCAGGTGCCGCCTGCTGTGCTGGATAAGCTGGAGCAGTCCGGCTACGAGCGCTCCGAGGCGCTGCTGCTCAGCCGCGAGATCACTGCCGAGGGTAAAAGCAGCTGCCGCATCAACGGGATGCCGGCCACGGCAGCCGTGCTGCGGGACCTGTGCGGTGGTCTGATCAACATCAACGGCCAGCACGATTCCGTAGGTCTGCTCAATCCGGCGCATCATCTGGGAATTTTGGATGATTTTGCGCAGAATAGCACCGTTTTTCAGGAGTACTATACCCTGTACCGGGAGCTGGTGCGGGTCAAGCGGGAACTGGATGCCATGATCACCGACGAGGCTGAAAAGCAGCGCAAGATCGACCTGTTGCAATATCAGGTGCAGGAAATCGAGGATGCCGGACTGACTGCCGGTGAGGAGCAGACGCTGGAAAACCGCCGGAAGGTGCTGTCCAATGCGTCTGCCATCCGGGATCGTCTGGCACAAAGCTATGCGCTGCTTTCCGGCAGTGATGATGCCGCAGGTGCGGTGGATCTGCTGGGCGAAGCCTCCAATGCGGTGGATGCCGCTGCGCAGTTGGACCCTGCACTTACAGCTGCCGCCGGGCAGTTGCTCGACTTATATTATAACGCCAAGGATGTGGCCGCAGACCTGATTGGGCGGCTGGATGCCTACGACACCAACGATGCAGAGCTGGACGAGGTGGAGCAGCGGCTGGATCTCTTGTACCGGCTGAAGCGCAAGTACGGCAGCACGGTGGAGGATGTGATTGCTTTCGGGCAGAAGGCCCGGGAGGAATTGGACAATATCCAGCATTCCCAGCAGCGCCACGATGTATTGCAGGCAGAAAAGCTGCGTCTTTACACAAAAGCGCGGGAAAAAGCAGAGGCGCTGACCCAGACCCGGCTAAAAGCCTTTGAGGAATTGAACACCCGCATTTCCGGCACACTGGACTTTTTGAATATGCCGGGCGTGCGTATGACTTTGCGGCACACCCGTGGCCCGCTGGCCAGCCACGGGCAGGACAGCGTTGAATTCTACATCTCAACAAACCCCGGTGAAGCGCCCAAGCCGCTGGCTAAAATCGCGTCCGGCGGCGAGCTGAGCCGTATCACCCTTGCCATCAAGAACGCAATGGCCGATAAGGACGCTGTGCCAACCGTGATCTATGATGAGATCGACAGCGGCGTGTCCGGCAAGGCGGCCGGACGCATCGGCGAGGTGCTGCGCCAGAGCGCACAGGGGCATCAGATCCTGTGCATCACCCATACAGCACAGATCGCAGCACTGGCCGATTGCCATCTGCTCATCCAGAAAAACGTGTCCAACGAGCGCACCTATACCGAAATCCATCCATTGGACGAAAACGGCCGCGTAGAGGCATTGGCGCGTCTGATCTCCGGCGATCACGTTACTGAGCTTTCCCGCGCCAATGCACGGGAAATGCTGCAAGAGGGCAAGCACGGCGGCTGATTCGTTTTTGCAAAAAAGACAGCTCTTGACAAGGCGGCAGTCTTGTGATAGAGTAGGCATTGTTAATGGCGATGAAGGGAACAAGTACCCTGAAGCGTTCTGTCCAGAGAAGTCCCGGTCGGTGCAAGGGATCACAGAACAGCAGGAGAAATACCTCCCGGAGCTGCAAGGCTGAATGCGTAAAGCTAGTAGGCTGTGCCGCGTGCGAGCGTTAAAGACGCAGGAGTGTCACTCTACTCTGGGGTGTGCACTCGTAAGGCCGCTTTCGTGAGGAAGCGGCAAACAGAGGTGGTACCGCGAAGTTATCTCGCCCTCTGCCAAATTCAATTTTGGCAGAGGGCGTTTTTTGTTTCCTCTGCCCCAAAAACAGGAGGTTTTTCCCATGACGCTGTACGAAGAACTGAAAGCCCGCGGTCTGGTAGCTCAGATCACTGATGAAGAGATCATTGATCTGATCAACAACGGCAAGGCCACCTTTTACATCGGCTTTGACTGCACCGCCGACAGCCTGACTGCCGGCCATTTTCTGGCGCTGACCCTGATGAAGCGCCTGCAGCTGGCAGGCAACAAGCCCATCGCCCTGATCGGTGGCGGCACTACTATGATCGGTGATCCCTCCGGTCGCACCGATATGCGCAAGATGCTGACCAAGGACGATATTGCCCACAATGCTGCCTGCTTTAAAAAGCAGATGGAAAAGTTTATTGATTTCTCTGAGGGCAAGGCTCTGATGGTGAACAACGCCGACTGGCTGCTGGACCTGAACTACGTTGAACTTCTGCGCGAGGTAGGTGCCTGCTTCTCCGTGAACAATATGCTGCGCGCCGAGTGCTACAAGCAGCGCATGGAGAAGGGTCTGTCCTTCTTAGAATTCAACTACATGATCATGCAGAGCTACGACTTCTACTACATGTTCCAGCACTACGGCTGCAATATGCAGTTCGGCGGCGATGACCAGTGGAGCAATATGCTGGGCGGCACCGAGCTGATCCGCCGCAAGCTGGGCAAGGATGCCTACGCTATGACTGTGACCCTGCTGACCGACTCTCAGGGCAAGAAGATGGGTAAAACCGCCGGTAACGCTGTCTGGCTGGACCCCAACAAGACCAGTCCCTTCGAGTTCTACCAGTACTGGCGCAACGTGGGCGATGCCGATGTGATGAAGTGCATCCGTATGCTCACCTTCCTGCCGCTGGAGCAGATCGAAGAGATGAGCACTTGGCAGGATCAGCGCCTGAACGAGGCCAAGGAGATTCTTGCCTACGAGATGACCAGCATGGTGCATGGCAAGGAAGAGGCCGAGAAGGCTCAGAACGCTGCCCGTGCACTGTTCAGCGGCAACGCGATGGATACTGAGCACATGCCCAGCACCCAGCTGACCGAGGCTGACCTGACGGATGGCGCCATCGGCATCCTGACCCTGATGGTCAAGGCCGGTCTGGCTGCCTCCAACGGCGAGGCACGCCGTCTGGTGGTGCAGGGCGGTGTGTTGGCAGACGGCGAAAAAGTCGCTGCTCCCACTGTCAGCTTTACTGCAGAGCAGCTGGCCAAGGGTATCGTCATCAAGAAGGGTAAAAAGATCTACCACAAGGTAACGCTGTAAATAGCATTATAAAATTTATGGGCCAGAAACGTCCGCAGGCGTTTCTGGCCCATTTTTTACATTTTGACGCGCAGCAGCTGCTGCCCGGCAGTTACCCGGCCGGAGAGCAAAGGCTCTATCCGTGCAAACCGGCTGCTGTTGGTCACGATCACCGGAGTGGTCAGCGTGTAGCCTGCCGCTGCAATGGCCTGCAGATCGAACCGGAAAAGCAGCTGCCCCTTCTGCACATGGTCGCCAGCCTGTACAAACAGCTCATAGCCTTTGCCTTTCAGCTCCACGGTGTCCATGCCAACATGGATGAGCACCTCCAGCCCGTTATCGCACAGCAGGCTGACGGCGTGGTGGGCCTTGGCGATCTTTTTCACGATGCCGTCTGCGGGCGCTACCACCTCGCCGCAGCTGGGCTCGATGGCGCAGCCTTTGCCCAGCACCTCACTGGAGAATACCGGATCCTTGATCCGGGTCAGTGCTCGGATGCGTCCGGTGACCGGCGCATAGAGCAGCTGCCCACTCTCCGCAGGAGTGGCTTCTTCCGGGGCAAGCGGCGGCGGGTTTTTCTCAAAATGTGCCAGCAGCCGCTGCCGGATGCCGTGCATAATAGTAGCAGGTTCTTTCATTCCGAGTTTCCTTCCTTCGGCAGGGAAACTGCCATGGCGATGCTTTACTGATTTCTGTGCATTTCGCAAAAACAGGGCCGAAAGGAAAACTGTCCCTCCGGCCCCGGTTGATTGCTGTTACAGCTCGTATGCCTTTTTCAGTGCCTCGTAGGCGGCGTCCTCGTTTTCAGCGTGGACGAGCAGAGAAATATCCAGATCGCTGGTAGTGATCAGCAGCACCTCGATACCAGCCATAGCCAGCGCATTCAGCGCCCGCGCAGCCACGCCGCAGCTGGTGACCATATCCTCGCCGAACAGATTCAGCTTGGAATAACCCACACTGATCAGGGGAGATGCCTTGGCGTCCTTGTCCAGATTTGCTGCCGAGATTGCCTTCATCACCAGCGGCAGATCACTGCTGGATGCGGTAAAGCTGAAATCAATGGTAGTGCCGTGGGGAGCGCTCTGGCTGATCATGTCCACTACCACGCCGGTCTCTGCAAAGATATCCAGATACCGGGACAGACTGTTGCCCCGGAACGCTACGTCCTGTACACTGATCATCATCAGGTCAGTCTCGATATTGATCTTCGATACTCCGTACATAAAAAGTCCTCCGTTCTGCCCGGGTTGCCGGACAACACTCAATCATTTCACATTTTTATGTAAGTGCTATCGCAATTCAACTTTTTAATGCAACAGCAACAGCGTTGAATTGCATATCGCAAATACGCTGTTTTCAGGTTGCGCTAATTTTTGTCTTGCGATAAAAAGGATTCGCTGATATTATTTTGCGCGATTTTTTGTATCCTGTCAAGGCTGAAATCAGAATAATTTGCCCGCACACCATGCGCTGCTGCCAATTCCTGCGTGTAATCGCACAAAAAATAGGTGCGCACGTTGGATTTTCCGGCATCATAATGGGTCACGGTGGGGTGCAGCTGCGGCGCAAGCACTTCACACTGTACTGAGCCATTCGGCTGGGTGGTCTTTTGCAGCTGCAAGGTCAGAATGGCACCCACCAACTGATCCGGGCGGCTCTGGGTGCTGAGAAAATTGCCCAGCGAAAAGGCGACAAAGCTTCGCCGCCCATCTGCTGCGGTAAGCCACTGGGCATCCTGCAATACATGGGGGTGTGTGCCCACAATAACATCCGCACCCCAGTCTGCCAGATTCTGCGCCAGTGTGCGCTGGCTGTCCACGATGGCGTGGCTGTCCTCTACTCCCCAGTGAACCCCAACCACCACAAAGTCTGCCTGCTGACGCGCCAAGCGCACCTGCCGCTCGATCACATCGGTCTGGCTTGTGTAGATGACATTGGCTATCATATTCTTGTTCTGGCGGATGCCGTTGGTGTGCTCGGTGTAGGAGAGATAGGCGATGGTCACACCGTTGACGGTTTGCAGCGGAATCCGGTCGTAGTCCTCTTCGCCGCACCACAGACCGGTGGTGACCACATCCTCCGGCATGGACTCCCAGAATTGCAGCGTAGCCGCAATGCCGGATGCACCTTTATCGTAGGTGTGGTTATTGGACAAGCTGAACACCCGCACTCCGGCGCGGTACAGTGCCCGCGCACAGTCCCCGGGGGTGGAAAAGCTGGGGTAGGTGGAGGGTGCAAGAGTGTCGCTGCAAAGGGTCTCCTGATTGATCCAGTTCACATCCTGCTCGGCATAGAAAGGGGCGATATGTTCATAGCAGTAATCAAAGCTGTACTTTCCATCTTCGCCTGCCCGGCGGGCGGCCTGTTTATAGATAGGGGCATGGATCAGGTTGTCTCCCGTTGCGGAGAACCGGATCGTTTCCACCACAGGCTGTGGTTCGGGCTCTGGCTCCGGGGTAGCAACGGATGAAGCAGGGGATAGCGCATCCTTCGGCGGCTCGATGCCGCCCACCGGTACATCTTCTCCCGGCAGCTTTGTCCAGATTCCCAGACACAGTGCAATCACGCTCACCGTCAGAACTGACAGCACCATCGCTCGGAGCGTTTGCTTTCGTCCGCGCTTACGGGCAGCCGGACGCCGCCGCTTTAAAGGCTCCTTCTTCATCGTTCACCTCTTCTCCCGGCGTATGCCGGAGCAGCTCGTTTTTCAGAGTGCAGCGATCAGATCGCCCATATCGTACAGACCCGGCTCCTTTTTAGCCAGATAGACCGCAGCATTCACTGCGCCGTTGGCAAAGATGCTGCGGGAGTAGGCGGTATGCCGCAGGGTGATCACCTCGTCCGGGCCGCAGAACAGCACCTCGTGGTCGCCCACGATGCTGCCGCCGCGCACAGAGCTGATGCCGATCTCCTTCGGGTCACGCTTCTGGCGCACGGAGGAGCGGTCGTACACATAATGGTACGCGCCGTTATTTTCCTCGTTGATGGCGTCGGCCAGCATCAGTGCCGTTCCGCTGGGGGCATCCAGCTTGTTGTGGTGATGCTGCTCCACGATCTCGATATCATAGTTGATGCCCAGCACAGCAGAGGCGCGCTTGCACAGCTCTGCCAGTACATTGATGCCCATGGACATATTGGCGCTCTTGAACACCGGAACGCTGCGGGACAGCTGCACTACCTTCAGCTGCAGCTCCTCCGAAAGGCCGGTGGTGCACACCACGATGGGCAGCTTGTGGGTCTGGCAGTAGGGCAATGCCTTTTCCACTGCGGCAGGGGAACTGAAGTCGATGATCACATCGCCCTTGCCGTTCAGCTTTTCCAGACTGTCGTAGACCGGAATGCCGTTTTGCTCGCCGTCCTTCATATCGATACCGGCCACCACACAGCAGTCCTCCCGCTGTGCGATCATATCGCACAGCACATGGCCCATGCGGCCACCAATACCCTGAATCACGATCTCTGTCATTGCTGTTTCCTCATTTCTATAATATGGCAGAATGCCCGGAAGCTGAAGATCCCGGGCATTCTGTACGCTGTTGTTATTCCTTGATCAGACCTGCAGCCTGCAGAGCCTGCTCGATCTTTGCCTTGTGGGCATCGCTGGGCTCTACCAGCGGCAGACGGCATTCGCCTGCGTTCCAGCCCAGCACGTTCATGGCATACTTGACCGGAATGGGGTTCACCTCGCAGAACAGAGCCTCCTCCAGCGGCAGCATTTCCAGCTGCAAAGCGCAGGCCTTGGCGGTGTCTCTGTCAAAGAAAGCCTGACAGCAGTTATGCACCAGTTCCGGCGCAACATTGGACACCACGCTGATGACACCCTTGCCGCCCAGTGCCAGCAGGGGAACCACCTGATCGTCGTTACCAGAGTAGATGTTCAGCGCATCACCGCACAGTGCAGCCACCTTGGCCACCTGAGAAATGTTGCCGGAGGCCTCCTTGATGCCGTTGATGAGCGGGTGCTTGCTCAGCTCCAGAGCAGTCTCGGGTGCAATGTTCAGACCCGTGCGGGAGGGCACATTGTACAGGATGACCGGGATGCCGCCGGCCTCAGCCATGGCGGTAAAGTGCGCCACCAGACCGGCCTGCGAGGTCTTGTTGTAGTAGGGGGTGACCATCAGCAGGGCATCGGCACCGCAGGCGGCAGACTTTGCTGCCAGTGCGCAGCCGTGGTCGGTATCGTTCGAGCCGGCACCGGCAATGACCGGTATGCGGTGATTGACCGTATCCACGGTGAACTTGATGGCGGCCAGCTGCTCCTCATCGGTCATGGTAGAACACTCGCCAGTGGTGCCGCAGATGATGATGGCATCGGTGTGGCGGGCGATCTGATCCTCGATAATGCGGCCCAGCTCGTCAAAGTTGATGCTTCCGTCCTCGTACATCGGGGTGATGATGGCAACACCCGCACCGGTAAAGACAGGCTTCTTCATAGTAAAAACTCCTTTGCTGCGTGTATCGCGCAAAAATTCAGGCATTAGTCCATATAGCCCTTCGCCGCCAGCAGCTCGGCCAGCAGCACAGCACCGCCGGCAGCACCGCGCAGGGTGTTGTGGCTCATGCAGGCAAACTTGTAGTCAAACAGGGTATCCTCCCGCAGACGGCCGATGCACACAGCCATACCGTTCTCGGTGTTGCGGTCCAGCTTGGGCTGCGGACGATCCGGCTCGGTAAAGTAGTGCAGGAACTGCTTGGGAGCGCTGGGCAGGTTCAGTTCCTGTGCAGGGCCGCGGAAATTCGCCCATGCTTCCAGCATCTGCTCCTTGGTGGGTTTTTTGTCAAAGCTTACGAACACGGCTGCGGTGTGGCCGTCCGAAACAGGCACACGGAAGCACTGTGCAGTGATGACCGGCTTCTCGGCATTGACGATCTGGTCACCCTCGATGTGGCCCCACAGCTTCAGCGGCTCGCGCTCGCTCTTTTCCTCCTCGCCGCCGATGTAGGGAATCACGTTGTCCACGATTTCAGGCATCCGGTCAAAGGTCTTACCAGCGCCGGAAATGGCCTGATAGGTGCACACCAGTGCCTTACTCACGCCAAAGTCCTTCATCAGGGGATGCAGGGCGGGCACATAGCTCTGCAGGCTGCAATTGGACTTGACGGCGATGAAACCGCGCTTGGTGCCCAGACGCTTACGCTGGGCAGGGATGATCTCGATATGGTCGGCGTTGATCTCGGGAACCACCATGGGAACGTCCGGGGTGAAACGATGGGCACTGTTGTTGGAGACCACCGGGCACTCTGCCTTGGCGTATGCTTCCTCCAGTGCTTTGATCTCGTCCTTGGGCATATTGACAGCGCAGAAAACAAAATCCACCTGCGAAGCAACTTCCTCTACCTTGGAAGCGTCCAGAACGGTCATCTTCTTCACGCTCTCCGGCATGGGAGTAGTCATGGCCCAGCGGGAGCCCACTGCATCCTCATAGCTTTTGCCCGCACTGCGGCCGGATGCAGCCAGCACGGTCAGCTTGAACCAGGGATGATTCTCAAGCAGAGTCACAAAACGCTGACCCACCATACCAGTTGCGCCTACGATACCCACTTTATACTGTCTATCCATTTCCAGCACCTTTCCTTTCAAAAAAAACAAACAGCAAATCTTATCATTGTGCACAACACGGCTTGCAAACCGGACAGCAATGCAATATAATAGATACTGTTTATACAGATTCTATAATATCATTGATACGTTGTCCGTGTCAATCATCGGAAAGGCAAATGCACAGTATGTTAAAAAAAGATTTTTGGTATGATTTACCCAAAGAGCTCATTGCACAGGAACCTGCGTCCCCTCGGGATGCGGCACGGCTGATGGTTCTGAGCCAAAAGGACGACAGCATCCGGCACAAGGTATTCCGCGACCTGCCGGAATTTCTGGAGCCGGGAGATCTTTTGGTAGTGAATAATTCCAAGGTGCTGCCCGCCCGCATCGTGGGCGTCAAGCAGCCTACCGGTGCCGTGTGCGAGCTGCTGCTGCTGCGGCAGGTGAAGGGAGACCAGTGGGAGTGCCTGGCAAAGCCCGGCAAGCGGATGCAGCCCGGCACGAAGGTAAGCTTTGGTGACGGCAGCCTGACCGCTGTGGTGGACGAGACCATGGAGGACGGCAACAAGTACGTTACATTCTATTATGATACCGAAACGCTTTATGAAAAGCTGGATGAATTTGGCAAGATGCCGCTGCCGCCCTACATCACAAAGCAGCTGGAGGATCAGAGCCAGTACCAGACCGTCTATGCCAAGGAGCTGGGCAGCGCAGCTGCTCCCACCGCCGGGCTGCACTTTACCCCGGAGCTGATGGACACCATCCGCGCCATGGGGGTCGGCATTGCCGAGGTCACCCTGCACGTTGGTCTGGGCACCTTTCGACCTGTGCAGGAGGACGAGATCTCCGACCATAAGATGCACAGCGAGTGGTACTCCATCAGCGAGGAGACCGCCCGGCGCATCCGCGAGACCAAGGCCGCAGGCCACCGGGTCATCGCTGTGGGCACCACCAGCTGCCGCACACTGGAGGCTGCCGCTGCCAAGTACGGCGAGATCAAGGCTTGCAGCGGCAACACCTCCATCTTCCTGTACCCGGGGGTGAAGTTCAACTGTATCGACGGTCTGATCACCAACTTCCATCTGCCGGAGAGTACCCTGATCATGTTGGTGTCCGCCCTGTACGGCTACGAAAAGACCATGCACGCCTATGAGGTAGCTGTGGCAGAGAAGTACCGTTTCTTCTCCTTTGGCGATGCTATGCTTATTTTATAATCCATTTGCAATTGCGGCATAATGCTACCGTGATCATTCTGATAACTTGCAGGCCTGCGGCCTGCATCGAGGCTGCACGGCTGTTTTCCGTGCGCAGAAAGGAAAAAGACCATGCCTTCT
Source organism: uncultured Faecalibacterium sp. (assembly GCA_934525405.1). Taxonomy (GTDB): domain Bacteria; phylum Bacillota; class Clostridia; order Oscillospirales; family Ruminococcaceae; genus Faecalibacterium. The sequence continues at coordinate 127,773 of CAKSZF010000001.1, read as the reverse complement.
TTGACGACCTACACCCTGCTCAAGCAGGAACACAACGCCCGGCGGGGCGAGTTCAAAACCGTGCACGGCACGGTACAGACCCCTGCCTTCCAGAACGTTGCCACAGCCGGTGCCATCAAGGGCGGCCTGTCGGCGCAGGATCTGAAGGATATCGGCGCGCAGGTCATGCTGTGCAACACCTACCATCTGCATCTGCGTCCCGGCGACAAGCTGGTGGCAGATATGGGCGGCCTGCACAAGTTTACCCGCTGGAACGGGCCCATCCTGACCGACAGCGGCGGATTTCAGGTGTTCAGTCTGGCAAAGCTGCGCAAAATCACCGAGGAGGGCGTGACCTTCGCCTCCCATCTGGACGGTCACCGCATCTTTATGGGCCCGGAGGAGAGCATGCAGATCCAGGCAAATCTGGGCTCTACCATTGCTATGGCCTTTGATGAATGCGTGGAGAACCCCGCCCAGCACGATTACTCCAAGGACAGCTGCGAGCGCACCACCCGCTGGCTGAAACGCTGCAAGGCCGAAATGGCACGGCTGAAGCACGAAGGCATCTCGGTCAACCCGGATCAGCTTCTGTTCGGCATTAATCAGGGCTGCACCTATGCAGACCTGCGTGTGGAGCACATGAAGCAGATCGCAGAGCTGGAGCTTGACGGCTACGCCATCGGCGGTCTGGCTGTGGGCGAGCCCACCGAGGTGATGTATGAGATGATCAGTCAGGTGGAGCCGTACATGCCCAAGGATAAGATCCGTTATCTGATGGGCGTTGGCACCCCCGGCAACATCATTGAGGCCGTAGCCCGTGGTGTAGACCTGTTTGACTGTGTTATGCCCAGCCGCAATGCCCGTCACGGTCACCTGAACACATGGAGCGGCATCATCAACATCAAAAATGCCAAGTACGAGCGGGACGAGCGTCCCATCGACCCCGCCTGCGGCTGCCCGGTGTGCCGCAATTACTCCCGCGCCTATATCCGGCATCTGCTCAAGGCAGACGAGATGCTGGGTATGCGCCTGACCGTGATGCACAATCTGTGGTTCTACAACCATCTGATGGAGCGTATCCGGGACGAGCTGGACGCCGGGACCTTTACCGCTTTCCACGACAGATACGTGAAGCTTCTGGATACCCGAATTTAAACTTTAGCCTTGCAACAAGACCGATAAGAGGGTATAATAGCATTATCTGAATTTTTGAGAGGAGATTTTGCCCCATGCAATTTCTGACTACCACGTCCGAAGGCTATATCAGCCTGTTCTTCACGCTGGCACTGATGCTGGTCCTGCTGTACTTCATGATCTACCGTCCCCAGAAGAAGCAGGAAAAGAAGGATGCCGCTATGCGCAGCAGTCTGGAGATCGGCGATCAGGTCACTACCATCGGCGGCGTCATTGGCCGCGTTGTCGCCATCAAGGATGACACCTTTGTTCTGGAGACCGGCGCTGACCGCGTGAAGATCCGCTTTACCAAGTCTGCTATCTCTTCTGTCGAAAAGCTGAACATGGACAAGGCTCCTGCCGATAAGAAGTAAGCATTTATACCGTGCATACATGAACCGCCTCCCTGCATAGACTATGTGCAGGGAGGCGGTTTTGTTATGTCTGAATCTCGAGGTTTCCCGGCAGAACTTCTTTCATTTCTGCTTTTCGGGGTGCTAGGGGTGGCCGTAACAGCGGCAGCTCTAGCTGGTTTTGCGCAGCTGATGGCCGGGCAGGGCTGCTCCGGCAGTGTAGTGCCGATACTTGCCACAACAGCTGTGTGCATGGGCAGCCTGCTGTGTGCACTGGCGGCAGCTTTCCGCAAAAAGGCGCGTGGTCTGCTGACAGGACTGCTTCAAAGTACCTTTCTGGCAGTGCCGCTAACGCTCTCTGCTGTATGGAACGGTGTCACAGCCGAGCCTGCTGTGGTGTGCCGTATTCTGGCGGTGCTGTTCTGCGGCTGCATTGGCGGGCTTTTTGGCGTCACCCTGCGCAGCCGCAGGCACGCACTTCGTTGATTGATCCGGCAAATCGAATGCATCAGAGGAGAAAACAGCTTATGTGGATCTACGAACAAGAAAAAACGGAAGAAACCTTATCTTTACTGCCGCAGACGGTCAGCCTGCCGGTGCAGAAAGCAGAGTCCGCTCTGCCGACTGTACCGGAAACTGCACCGAAACCCGTAGAGCAATTGCCACAAAAAGAACCCTGCATTCCGGCGAAGCGTCACGCCACCCGGGATTGCTGGCTGCTGGCCGCGGCTTTTCTGCTGGGGAGTTCGGCGGCCGGTGTATTGCAGGCCGTATGCGATGCCCGGCAGGCAGAACTGCTGCGGTATTATCTGGAAGCATGGCAAGGGCTGTTTGCACCGGGCAGTATGCAGGGGGCGGTACAGCTTTTCGGCATGGAATATCTGGCTCTCGGCCTTGTGGTCAGCCTGTTTCTGGCATTGGGGCTGTCTGCCCTTGGTCCTGTAATGATCTTTGGCAGCATGATGCTGTACGGCTTGGGCAGTGGGCTGCTTATGGTGCAGCTTTATGCCGCAGGTGGGTGGAAAACGGTGCTTCTGATACTGTTGTGGACAGGCTTTCCTGCGGCGGCAGCAAGCGGATGTCTGTGTTTTTTCGGGGCTTGTGCTTTGCAGGTCAGCAGCCGTATCCATGCATATTCTTTCCGCAAGCATCCCGGCGGACAAGCCCGCCCCGGTGTACAGGCGCTGCTGGGACAGTATCTGCTAACCATGGTAATCCTGCTGCCGCTGTGCGGTGCAGCCGCAGGGCTTTCGTATCTGGGCAGCCGCCTGTGAACGGCATCCTTTTCTTGCGGGTTTTGGCACAGTGTGTTACAATAACAAAAGACCATAATAAATGAGGGACAGACATGAAACTAAAATCCGTCTATGTATGCTCCAATTGCGGAGAGACAAGCCCCCGCTGGATGGGGCGCTGCCCCAGCTGCGGCAGCTGGAATACCATGAACGAGGATGTTGTGGCCGAAGCTCCCAAGGCGGGAACACCTGCCGCTCGGCAGGCTGCTGCGTCTCGTCAGGAGGGCGTGACCACCCTGACTGCCCGGCGGCTGTCAGAAATCAGCACGACCGAGGAAAAAAGCCGCATTCTGACCGGCATCTCTGAGCTGGACCGCGTATTGGGCGGCGGTATCGTTCTGGGCGGCGTGGTGCTTTTGAGCGGTGAGCCGGGCGTGGGCAAATCCACCATGCTGTTGCAGCTGTGCGGTGCCATCTCCAACCAGCACAGCGTGCTGTATATCACCGGCGAGGAGTCTGTCCGGCAGGTCAAGCTGCGGGCAGCGCGGCTGAAAGTGCCGCAGGATAACATCTTTCTGGCAGCAGAGAACGATGTGGACGAAATCTGCGGCCTGATCGAAAAGGAAAAGCCGGATCTTGTGGTTATCGACTCTATCCAGACCATGCGCTGCATGGACATCTCGTCCTCCTCCGGTACGGTCAGTCAGGTGAAGGAGAGTGCTGCACGGCTGCTGGCGGTGGCCAAAAAGCAGGAGATTCCCATGTTCATCGTGGGTCACGTAAATAAGGATGGCGCAATTGCAGGCCCCAAGGTCATGGAGCATATCGTGGATACAGTGCTCTACTTTGAGGGCGACAAGATGCTGCCGTACCGCATTCTGCGGGCAGCAAAAAACCGCTATGGCTCTACCAATGAGCTGGGAATGTTCGATATGACCGGCACAGGACTTGCCGAGATTGAAAACCCCTCCAAGATGCTATTGGAGGGACGTCCGCTGGGCGTTTCCGGCAACTGTGTGGCCTGCACCATGGAGGGAAGCCGTCCCATTCTGAGCGAGATTCAGGCGCTTGCCACCAAGACAAATTTCCCGGCACCCCGCCGCGCCTGCAGCGGATACGACTATAACCGCATGAATCTTTTGATCGCTGTGCTGGAAAAGCGGGCAGGGTACTTCTTTGGCAATCTGGATGTCTACGTCAACATTGTGGGCGGCATCGCGCTGCGGGATACCGCCTGCGACCTTGCAGTCTGTCTGAGCATGGTCTCTTCGCTGCTGGACCGCCCGGTCAGCGATAAGCTTATCGCTATCGGAGAGGTAGGTCTGGGTGGGGAAGTGCGTAGTGTGCCCAATTTGGAACAGCGTCTGCGCGAGGCTGAGCGTATCGGCTTTGAGCGGGCGGTCATTCCCAAGCACAGCCTTGCGCACCTGAATGCTGCAGATTATCCCGGTATGAAGCTGGTCGGTGCGGCGTATATTGCAGACGCCATCAATGCGCTGAAAAATGACCGCCTGTGATGAAACGAGGAAACTATGTCGATCTATCTGGACGAAAGAAACCCCGGCAAGCACGCACCCTTTGAGGACGCTGCCCCGGATATTGTAGAATATGTGCGGTACCTTGAAGTGATTGCCGGAAAAAGCGCCAATACGGCGTTCAGTTATTACTGCGATCTGCGTTCCTTCAGCCGTTTTATGAAGCGCCGCCGTGGGCTTGTGACCGCAGATGCAGAATTTAAGGAGATCGACCCCAAAGGGCTGGATACGGCCTTCTGGGGCAGCATAACAAAAGAGGACATCTACGAATATCTGTACTTTTTAAACCGAGAGTGCGGCAACAAAAAATCCTCTACCGCCCGGCGACTGGCCAGCCTGCACGGCTTTTATGATTATCTGGTCAATCAGGTCAACCGCTTAACTGAGGACCCTACGGCGGCTATCCGTCCACCTAAGCAGGATAAAGTATTGCCCAAATATCTGACGGCAGAGCAGTCTATCTCACTTTTGGAGAGTACCCAGACTCAGAGCGATTTCCCGGAACGGGACTACTGCATGGTGGTGCTGTTTCTCAACTGCGGTATGCGTCTTGCAGAGCTGGTAGGCATGAATCTTGGAGACATTGACTTAGAGCAGCGGCAGATCCGCCTGTTCGGCAAAGGGCACAAGGAACGCATGGTTTACCTGAATGATGCCTGCGTGGAGGCATTGCGACTATATCTGCGCAAGCGCAACACCATGGAAGGACTCTCACCCAAGGAAAAAGCGGTATTTATTACGCGGATGCGCAAGGAACGTATTTCAAACCGCAGGGTAGAGCAGCTGATCTCCGGCGCAATGAAGGCTGCCGGACTGAAGGGTTTTTCCACCCATAAGCTGCGCCACACGGCTGCAACTTTGATGTATCAGACCGGCAATGTGGATATCCTTACCCTCAAGCAGCTTCTGGGTCACAGCAGTGTGGGAACGACGCAAATTTATACGCACCTACAAGAATTTCAGGTGCGCTCTGCCATTGAAGAAAACCCGCTGGGTAAGGTACTGCCCATAAAAGCTGCAAAAGCAAGCTTGGATACAACAGAAACGGCAGGGAAGACGTCTACCGAAAATGCCCCGGCGGGAGAGGACGTTTCTGAGCCGTCCGGCCCGATGCCGGCCTTTGAGGGCACTGCACAGGATGGCTTCCGGGCAGATATTTCGGCAATGTCAAAAATGTCAAACGAAGAAACCGACGATTCACCGAGCGATAACTGACACAAACCCCCATGACACGATCCGGCCAGACCGGAAGCTGCCATGGGGGTTTATAATTTACAATGAAACAATCTGATGGAAACGTACAAAGCAATGTCTACATAAGCCGCAAACTGCAAATTATAAAACGCAGCATGAAATGTTATAAAGCAAGCGCATAGATGCTTACTGGAACAAAATGAAGCGCAATCGAACGATGAAGCAGCTCATAACGCAGGAACAATCTGCAAGTGCGAGACAAATAAAACAATAAAATATGATAAAAAGTGCAGAATGCGTAGAACGGTTGAACCAAGCCTAAAAATGAGCCAGCCGAGGCTGAAACGCCAAAAATCCGGGAAATAGGCTTTTTCACTTCCCTGAGTTTCGCATAACGTGCATTATACGAAACATCAGTAATCAAAAAACAGAAACTGCCCTTCTCTCTTTCTATCAGATTTCCGGCAGCTTCTGTGGATGCTATTCAGTTTGCGCACGCCCACTTTCTACGCCGCTGGGCATATTACCAGTAATGTTCAAGCGTTTGACTTATGCCTGCGGTGGCTGTTCTGGTGTGTTACAGGTCATGTTATATGCGATGCTCATTTCATCGGCAGCGGTTCTGTGCCGAAGTATGCACAGATGGCTTCGTAATAAATGCGTGCCACATTCTTGCAGCCCTCCTCACTGCCAGAGCGCTCTACATCCTCGGCGTTTGTTACAAAGCACTGCTCTGCCAACACTGCCGGACAATCCACATCCTCCAACAGCGTAAAGCTGCGTTCTGGCCGCACCTGTGTGTAGGTGTTTTCCACCAGCTGCTTCTGGTCGTTTTCCAGATAATAAATGTACCGCACTCCCCCACATCCGCGCAGCTTTGCGCCGATGCTCTGCATTCCACCGGCCAGCAACCGGGCAAAATAAAAACTTTCCTGATGCCATGTGCGTCCGGGCACAGCCGGATAGCACTCAAACCCGGACGTCGTAGAGCCGTTGGCTGTGGAGTTGCCGTGGATGGACAGCAGCAGCTGCGGGCTTTGGGCACTGGCGGCGGCTGCACGCTGGGCAGGCGTGGCGGTTGCATCAAAGCTTTCCCGGGTTTGCAGTGGGATGTAATTGGAGTCCTGCTCTAACCACTGAAGCAGTGCAGCAGCCGTGGCTGCGGTGACCTGTTTTTCTTCGACCACTCCCCTTGCGCCCGGGTCGCTGCCGCCATGCCCGGCGTCTATTGCCACCCGGTACGGCGGGTCGCCCACCACAGGACGAAAATCATCCGCTGAGGTTGAGACTGCGGATTCTGCGGGTGCATTCAGTTCCAGCGCCGCCTTCCATAAAAACAGGCCGAAACAGAGCATCAGTGCCGCAAAAACAAACAGCAAACCGTGTAAAAACCGGTTTCTCGTTTTGCAGTGGTGCGTTTTACGTTTGCTATGTTTATTTACTGGTCTGCGCTGACTGGTTGGCATAAAGCTTTACTTCCTGTTCGTTTTACATTTATAATACGAGTATACTCGCCTTTTCCCTGCGCTGCAACAAAAAAAGACTGCCAATTTTTCAAAAGGCAGTCCATGTTGGATTATTTCAGTTCTACAACCGTCACGCCGCTCTCACCCTCGCCGTAACGGCCAAGACGGAAGCTTTTGACCATGCGGTTGCCGCGCAGATGTTTATGGATGGCGGTGCGCAGTGCGCCGGTGCCGTTGCCGTGGATCAGATAGATCACTGTCTGTCCGTTCAGGATAGCGCGGTCAATAAAGGAATCCACCTCCGACAGCGCCTCATCTACCGTAAGTCCAAGCAGATTGCATTCCATTTTGGCGGTGCGCTGTACGCGCTCTACCCTGCCGTTGGGACGGTTGGTATCGCCGGTCAGGCGGGAATACCGCTGCTGCGCCTTGGTCTTGGGCGTGGCTGGCTCTTTTACCAGCTTTTCCGGCTGCTTCAAGCCCTTGAGGGGTACCTTGGTCTTGATGATACCGGCACGCACCAGAACATCGCCGTTTTTGTCCGGCAGCGCCAGAACGGTGGCCAGCTGGTTCAGTTCTGCAATGCAAACCTCCTGCCCCACTTTTACCTCCTTCAGCGGCACAAACTCCTTAATGGGATTATGCACCACCTCTGTACCGGCAAACAGCTTTTCGGTCTCCTTTTTGGCAATTTCACGGGCACGCTGTGCCTTCTGCTGGGCGCTCATGCGCTCGTCCTTTTGCAGCTGGCGCAGTTCATCGGTCAGCGCGTAGGCCTGTGTTTCCACCTGCTGTGCCAGCGTGCGCGCCTTGGCACGGGCAGCTTCCAATTCGTTTTCGCCCTGCTGGATCAACTCGTCCCGCTTTTTGCGGGCAGCTTCCAGCTGATGGGAGGCTTCGTTGCGCAGCTGCTCCACTTCGTTCTGGCTTTCCTTCAGTTGAAGCTTCAGATCGTCCAACTGCCCCAGAACCGCATCCAGACGCTTGTCCTCGGCAGACAAATGCTGCTGGGCGGCCTCAATAACACGGCTGGGAATGCCCAGTTTTTCGCTGATCAGGAATGCGTTGGATTTGCCTGGTACGCCCACGCTCAGCTTATAGGTGGGACGCAGAGTCTCCAAATCAAACTCGCAGCTGGCGTTTACCACGCCCTTAGTCTCCAGCGCAAAAACCTTCAGTTCCGCATAGTGAGTGGTCGCCATCAGCAGCACACCACGGCGACGCAGCTCCTCAATGATGGCAACTGCCAGCGCGGCACCCTCGGCGGGGTCGGTACCGGCACCCAGCTCGTCCAGCAGCACAAGGGTGTGCGGCATGGCAAGTTCCAGAATACCGGTGATTTTTTTCATGTGACCGGAGAAGGTGGAAAGGCTCTGTTCAATGCTCTGTTCATCACCGATATCCACCAGAAATTCATCAAATACGCAGATCTCGCTGCGCTCGTCTGCCGGGATCAAAAAGCCGCACTGTGCCATGGCGCACAGCAGACCGGCGGTTTTCAGAGTGACTGTTTTACCGCCGGTGTTCGGGCCGGTGATGATCAAGGAATCATACTCCCCGCCCAGTGCAATATCCACAGGAACGCACTTCTGCGGGTCGATCAGCGGGTGGCGGGCACGGATCAGGTTAAAAGAAGAATCCGTCCGCACAGCGGGCTTGAAGGCTTTCAGTTCCAGCGCAAGCCGCGCTTTCGCCAGTAGGATGTCGATTTCCAGCATAGCCTTGTAGCTGTACTGGAACTGCGGCTCAATGGCGGCTACCTGTGCGGTAAAGGCCACCAGAATGCGCTCGATCTCCTGCGCTTCCTGTGCGCGGTACTGCAGGATGCGGGCATTGGCTTCCACCACTGCCTGCGGCTCCACAAACACCGTAGCGCCCGTAGAGGATACATCGTGGATGATGCCGCTCACCTCGCCGCGATACTCGCTCTTGACCGGCACAACATACCGGCCGTTGCGCATGGAAACCACGCTCTCCTGCAGGTATTTGGAGGTATCCATATTGCGTACCATGCTTTCCAGCCGGTCGCGAATGCTGTTCTCGGTGGCGCGTATCTTTTTGCGTAGCTCTGCCAGCGTGCGGGAAGCTGTATCTGCCATGGCATCCGGTGCAAGAATAGCACTGGAGATCTGCTGCTCAAGGCCCGGTTCTGGTGCCAGCGCGTAAAACAGATCATCGGTTGGCAACGCGTCATGCTCAGAGGATCCGTACCAGCTGGTCAAGTGCTGGAAATTGCGCAGCGCACCGGCCACCATCAGCAGCTCACCCATGGAAAGCACCCCGCCCTTTACAGCACGGGCGGCAAGCTGGCTGACCCCCTCTACCCCGCCAAAGCGCGGCGAGCCGTTTTTGATCAGCAGGGTGTTGATGGCATCCGTCTGTTCCAGTGCGTAGCGCACCTCGTCCGGGTCGCACTGCGGCTCAATGGCCAGCAGCATGGCACGGGCTTCCTTGCACACGCAGCCTTCTGCTGCACGGGCGATAATCTTATCCAGTTCTAATGTTTTTAAGTAGCTTGTTTCCATACTGTTCCTTTTTGGTCAGGGCAGCACGCTTTTCAAAAAAGCATAGCTCTTCAGCGGCTTATCCAGATGCGTCAGGGCATAGTTTTCAGCCACTGCGGAAAGCTTTGCCAGACTGCCCACAGAGATCTTGAATGCAAATATTTTTTTATCCTCTACCAAGCAGATGTGGCGCAGTGCAAACAGCGCAGCCTTGTCCAGATTGCAGTTTTTGCCTGCCTTTGCGGCACAGGCTGCACAGAGCAGATGCCCTTCCTGTGCGTCCAGATAAAAGGCATCCCCTTCGTCGTAAGTGCCACAGTCCCGGCAGCAGACCAGCTGCGGCATAAAGCCGCACTCGCTCATGGTGCGCAGTTCAAATACCGCCTTTATCACCCGCAGGTCGGTGCGTTGCTCACTGATCATATACAGGCTGTTCAGCACCAGACGCAGCTCCCGGGCTGCTTCCTCTCCGGTAGGCGAAAGCGCAGCGGCCATCTCGGTAAGATACATGGCAAGGCTCACCCCTTCAATAGAGGAGGAAACGCCATGGAAGATATTCTGTACCTCGGCTTCCCGCACGGTATACATATTGCGTCCGGGCACCAGCGTAAACTCCGAATAGCAGAATAGCCCGCAGGCACTGAACAGCTTGCTTTTCAGCCGCAGACTGTTTGCAGCCATTGCCGTAATCACGCCCAGCTTCGGGGTAAGGATCGTCAGAATGCGGTCGGCTTCTCTATAACGGGTCTCCTTCAGTACCAGACCCATGGTCACGAATGGTTCCATCGTCCGTTTCTCCTGCCGGATGCTCGGCGGGCAGCTGCACCAGTTGTTTGTAATCGAGATAACGGAGAATGTTCCCCGTGCAGGCAAAGGCCTGCCAGCTTGCAGCAGCATCCATCTTCAGCACTCCTTCCCTTTTCTGTGCACAGGCTGCTTTTGTTATAGTGTCAGCCTGATTCTAGCACAGCATACAAGGGAAAACTGTCCTGCTTTGGCAGCACTCAGCGGTTGGAGGAATTCTGCTTGAAGCCGAAGTTATTCAGCAAAAATTCGTTATCCCGCCAGTCGGATTTTACCTTGACCCAGCACTGCAGATTGACCCGGCAGCCCAGAAACTCCTCGCAGTCGGCACGGGCAGCGCTGGCGATCTTTTTAAGCATGGCACCGCCCTTACCGATGACCATGCCCTTGTGGCTCTCCCGCTCGCAGTAGATGTTCACATCAATGTCAATCAGGTCTGTACCCGGGCGCTCCTTAAAGTGCTCCACCACTACTGCAATACCGTGCGGGATCTCGTCCCGCATAAAGAGCAGTGCCTTTTCGCGGATGACCTCGGCCACAAGCTCCTTTTCCGGCATATCAGTATAGGCGTCATCATCAAAGTAATGGGGGCCTTCCACGGCGTAGCGGCTCAAGGCATCGAACAACTCCTCGCTGCCCTCTTTATTGCGCACACTGATAGTGTAGATTGCATCAAACACACCCAGCGCCTTCAATTCTGCCTTGCGTGCTTCCAAGTCTGCGGGATCTTTCACAAGGTCCGTCTTGTTGATGACCGCAATGGCCGGGCCGCTGCGGTGCAGCGCCTCCACCAATACCATCTCGGATTCGTTCAGCGCGCCGTAGGGCTCGAACAACATCATGGAAACATCCACATCCGCAATGGAATCGCTGGCAGTCTTATCCATACGCTTGCCCAGCTTATTGTGGGCCTTGTGCACACCGGGAGTGTCCAGCAGCACATATTGCAGCGGCCCCCGGGTGATCACACCGGTGATGCGGGTGCGGGTGGTCTGGGGCTTGGAGGTGACGATAGCCACCTTTTCGCCGACCAAGAGGTTCGTCAGGCTGGATTTGCCCACGTTCGGCCGTCCGATGACAGCAACGAATACAGAGGAGGTGTCGTAATGCTCCTGAACGGGTGTTGTAGTACTCAAAGCGAACTCCTGTCTTGTTTTTATGTTCTGTTACAGTGAAGGGATATCATTCTGTGTAGCTGACCGTGCGGGGCAGACCCAGCTGCAGCAGCACAGCCTCTTCTTTTTCGCGCATACGCATGGCTTCCAGACCGCCGTTTTCGTGGTCGTAGCCCAGCAGATGCAGCATGGAGTGGACAGTCAGAAAGGCCACCTCCCGCTGCAGCGGATGCCCATACAGATTCGCCTGCTCCATGGCGCGCTCCATGCTGATGACGATATCGCCCAGCATCATGCAGCCGTTGTTCTCGTCGATATCGTACTTGCCGTTCTCGCCCAGAGGAAAGCTCAGCACATCAGTGGGCATGGGCTTGTTGCGGTACTGGTTGTTCAGCTCGGCAATGGCAGCGTTGTCCACAAAGGTAACGCTGATCTCGGCAGGACGGTCAAAATGCTCATATTCCAGCACTGCGTTACAAGCGCGCCGGATCAGGATGCGGAGCCCGGAGGGCACCTTAACAGCTTTCTGGGAGTTGGTGATCAAAACTTTATTGGACATATTGGTCCACTCCTTTCAAAGGGTTATTTAAAATTCTTTTTGTTTTCTTTATTTTCCGCATCGGCAGCCGGATGGGCGGCACGCTCGTAAGCCTTTACGATTTCCTGCACCAACCGGTGACGCACAACGTCCTTATCGGTAAAGTAGCATTGTGCAATGCCGTTCACATCCTTCAGCACCTTCAGCGCGTCCACCAGACCGCTGCGGGTGCTGCCCGGCAGATCGATCTGGGTCACATCGCCGGTAACGACCACCTTGGAGCCCACACCCATACGGGTAAGGAACATTTTCATCTGCTCCGGGGTGGTGTTCTGCGCCTCGTCCAGAATGATGAAGGAATCATCCAGTGTGCGCCCGCGCATATAGGCCAGCGGGGCAACCTCAATGATCTGCTTTTCCACCAGACGCTCGTAGGTCTCTGCGCCCAGCATATCAAACAGGCCGTCGTACAGCGGCCGCAGATAGGGGTCTACCTTCTGCTGCAGGTCACCGGGCAGAAAGCCCAGCTTCTCCCCTGCCTCCACCGCCGGGCGGGTCAGGATGATGCGGGATACCTCTTTGGCCTTGAAAGCCTTTACCGCCATGGCAACGGCCAGATAGGTCTTGCCGGTACCCGCCGGGCCGACACCGAAGGTAATGGCATTGGAGCGGATGGCGTTCAGATACTCCTTCTGTCCCAGCGTTTTGGGGCGGATCGGGCGTCCTTTTATCGTGACGGTGACAAAGTCCTCGGTCAGTTCCTTTACCCGCTTCTCAGCGCCGTCGTGCGCCAGACTGATGCAGTAGTGCACCGTCTGATCCTCCAGCGGGGTGCGGTTCTCGATCAGAAGAAGCATTCCCTCCACTGCGCGGTTCGCTGCCGCCACGTTGGCAGGCTCGCCGGAAATGCGCAGCTGTGTGCCGCGGCAGACAGCTGTAACAGAAAACTCTTTTTCCAATAAGCGAATATTCCGGTCACAGTTGCCAAAAACAGCCGCTGCGATCTCTACACTATCCAGTTCAATACACTTTTCCGCCATGGAGCTCCTCCTGAATTGCAGAATTTAATGACTATATTGTACCACCAAAATCTTCAGAAGAAAACTATGAAAAGTGCACAAAATATTTTCCTGTGTTCCATCGGTTTTTCCATACGAACTGTGTTTTAAAGACTTTTAATGGCTTTTTTCTGAAAATGCTTGACAAAGTATATCGGATGACGATATACTTTAAGCACGATATATCGGCTGGCGATATAAAGACATCCGATAGAATCCATGGAGTATTTCAGTATGGAAAACCTTGCATTGACCGAATCGACCTATTATATCCTGTTGTCTCTTTACCATCCGCAGCACGGCTATGGCATCATGCAGCAGACGGAGCAGCTTTCCGGCGGCAGAGTCCATCTTGCCGCCGGGACACTGTATGGTGCATTGACCTCTTTGTGTGAAAAAGGCTGGATTCGTCCCCTGCCTGCTGAGAGCGGCAGCCGTAAAAAGGAATACCAGCTTACCGGAGAGGGCGTACAGGTTTTAAAGCATGAGCTTGCCCGCTTGCAGCAGCTTGTGGCAAATGGTGAGAGCATCCTGAAGGAGGAAGCCTTATGAAGGAAAAGAAAACCGTTTTCAAGCTTTTCTTTGTGTGGGATTTTGAAAAAGAAGAGCGCTGGCTGAACGAGATGGCGCAGGAGGGCTGGGTACTGGACAATACCGGGTTTTCCTTTTATACCTTTGTGCGCTGCGAACCGGGCGAGTATATCATCCGCTTGGAGATGAACCCCAGCAGCGATTACCGTGCTTTTGTAAAGGAGCTGGGTGCAGAATATATCGGTGGCTGTGTCAACTGGGTGTACTTCCGTCGAAAAGCGGAGCTTGGCAGCTTTGAGCTGCTCTCGGATATCGACTCCCGTCTGACGCATCTGAGCCGCATCAATCGGATGCTTTCCCTGATCTGTCTGGCAAACCTGATTCTTGGCATAACGAACTCTCTGGATCAGGCTCGCTACGGCTGGCTGAACCTGTTGTGCGCAGCAATGCTCTCCTATGCACTGGGGCGTATCCACGGCATGAAAGCAACGCTGGAAAAGGAACGCAGTTTGCACGAATGATTTGTCAATCCCTTCTTCGCCACAACCTCAGAGAAAAAAGCGGCGTATCTTTGGACAAAAAGACCATAGCAAACTGTTCTCCATCGTGATACAATAGCAAGCGTTGTGTGCCGCCGCCCGGCGGCCGTTTGGACTGCTTTAACACAAAGGAGAAGGAACCATGGAACAGCTTTTTCTGATGCCCGGTGAAGAACGGTACGAGCGCTTCAAGGATGGCAACGGTGTTCCTAAGGTGCACTACTCCTACTGCTCTATGCGCGGTGCATTCTTTGACTGTGAGAGCCGCAGTCTTGAGGAAGCCCAGCGCCTGTGCGAAAACTGGCTTGTGGGGCAGGATCGCTGCTATCGCAACTAACATGGAACCATAAAACCCCTGCCGCTTTGCAGACCTTTCCGCAAAACGGCAGGGGTTATTTTTATATAGGTTTTACTGCCACACCTGCGCACAGACAAGCTCCAGCACGCTGCCGGCAATGCAGCGGGATTTATCCGAGATAAGGAAGCAGTTGGATAGCTCTTCCCGCCGGGGGTCGATATCCGCGATCTTAAAGCCCGGTGTGACCGGATAACCGCTGCGCAGCAGTCCGCGCAGAATGCCGGGGATCTGTGCTGTAACCGGGATATCCTTTCCCTCCGGGGTGCGGATGGTAGCGATAGTCTCGCCCATCTCTACTAAATCGCCGATCTTGCGCACATTCATAAAAACGCCGTCGGCCTGTGCATGGATCACCCGCTCTGCGCCGTACCCGCCGATGACGCCGGGAATGCCGGTATTGGGGATAGCGCTCCCCTCTCGGATGATCCGTCCCAGCCGGTGGCCGCGCTTGGTCTCCACCACGGCATCCACGTCCTGCCCGGCCACAAAGCCGGGACCGAGGGCAATGGTCAGCGGTGCCATATCCCGGCGGGTGCCAAGGTTGCGTTTGGCCAGAATAGCATCTACTACGACCCTCGGCTTTGCCCGGGCAATACATGCTCCATCCGGGTCAACGAGCACCGGAACAGCGCCCTGCGCCCAGACGGACTGTGCCTGTTCTAATGCTTCAATGCGGACGGCACGCAGTCCCTCAACAACAGCTTCGCCTTCATAGACCGCCTCGCACAGGGCCACCTGTCGGCGGATGGCTGCGGGCTGTGTCGTTTCCAGCACCAGCACCCGCAGCCCAGCGCTCCACAAACGGTAGATGGTGCCGGTGGCAAGGTCGCCGCCGCCGCGCACAATGATCAGAGCATCCTTTTTCATGCTGTTTCCTCCCCGGGGTAAAGTGTCTGCAAAAGCACCTCCATCGAGCCACCACAGGCAGCAATGGCTGCATCCTCGTTTTTGCCGTCAGCCGAAAGCTGCAGGCATTGCAGGGCATGCGTGTCCTGTTCAAGAAGCTTCAGGGCAGCCTGCACCGTGTAATGCTCCATGATGCCGCCGCCCACACTGCCTACCGTACTGCCATCGGGCAGGATGAGCATTTTTGCGCCCACATCCCGCGGGGTGGAGCCGTGCCGTGCAACGATGGTAGCCAGCACTGCCGGGGTGTGGTTTTTTTCTGCCTGTACCATAGCATCCAGCAATGCGATGGGATAACCCTCGGTCTGGGGGCGGGCATTCTTGACCTGCACAATCTGTGCCAGAATGGAAAGTGCGATCTCCGCAGCGGTCTGCGCCCCGATTGCAAGGCCGATGGGAGCGCAGAGTGACTCCACTCGCTGACGCTCCAATCCGGTCTCCAACAGCTGACGGCGCACCAATGCGGCACGGCCACGGCTGCCCATCATTCCCACATAGGCCGCAGGCTTTTGCAGGATCCGGGTAAGGCAATCCAAATCAAAGGCGTGGGAGCGGGTCAGCACTGCAAAATAGGTCTCTGCCCCGCCGGGCACATCCTGAAGTGCCCGTGCAAAGGGAGCACAAAGCACGGTATCTGCCCCGGCGGCGCGCAGCTGCCAGGTAAATTCTTCCCGGTCATCTATGGCAAGCACCGGTAGGCCGAGAAGCTTTACCTGTTTTACAAGGGCAGCAGCAACATGACCGCCGCCACAGACCACCAGCTGCGGCACCGCACCAAAGCGCTCGGCAAATACCCGCTGACCTTCCAGTGTAAGAAAGCCCGTAGCGGTACAGGCCTGCAGAACGGCAAGCTGACGCTGCAAAAGCCCGGCGCTCCGGGTCTGCCACAGGACGTCTCCGTCCCGCAGCAGCAGCTGACTGCCTGTCTCTGCGCCTTCCAGCACAGTAGCCAGCATATAGCTGCCGGGCTGGTTTGTATCTTGCAGAACTTCTGCAAGCGTTTGTCTGTTCATTGGTGTTCCTCTCCCTCTGTTATTGCTCCACCAGCGTTACCTTATCGAACTGGGTCTTGTCCAGTTCTGTCTGCCAGCTCTGCCAATCTTCCGGCAGCATACGCCATGCAAGCCCGCACCCCGCCGAGATCTCACGCGGCAGCGGAATCAGCCGTCCGGGCACCTGCCGAGCATTGCATTGCTTTTCCCATTCCATAGCCTCCAAGGTAGTTCGGAAGGAAAGCACGATGTAGCTTCGTTTTACTCGCATAAAATCTCCCGGGCAAGTGCGCAGACTGCCTGCACCGCCTGCTGCACCTCCTGCTCCGTGTTGAAATGAGAAAAGCTGAACCGTACCACGCCCTGCTCGGTCGTGCCAAGCGCCTTGTGCATCAGCGGGGCGCAGTGTGCCCCGGCACGCACGCAGATGCCGTAGTCCTCCCACAAAATATCTGCCACCCGGGCAGAATCCTCCCGCCCGATGTTCAGTGCTACAATGGGCGCACGGGGTTGCATGGTCATATCACCGTATACCGTTACGCCCGGCGCAGTACGCACCTGCTCGTAAAACAGGCGGGCAAGGGCGTTTTCCCGGTCGGCAAGGCTTTCTACGCCCTGCTCCAGCAGCCAGCGCACCCCGGCACACAGCCCTGCAAGGCCGTGCACGTTCAGCGTGCCAGCCTCCAGTGCGGTGGGCATCTGCAAGGGGTGCGTTTCGTCAAAGCTGTGCACGCCGCTGCCGCCCACAAGGAGCGGCGCAACCTGTAACCCGGGGCGCACATAAGCCCCGCCGGTGCCCTGCGGCCCCAGCAGCGCCTTGTGGCCGGTAAAGCAGAGGGCATCAACGCCAAGCTGCTGCACATCAATGTGCTGCGCACCGGCTGTCTGGGCTGCATCTACGATGAACAGCAGTCCATGCCGGTGGGCAAAGTCCGCTGCGCGGGCAAGGTCGGTGCCGTTGCCGGTCACGTTGGAAGCCCCCGTCACCACCAGTGCCCGGGTCGTGGGGCGCAGCAGCGATTCCCACTGGTCATAGCACAGCCGTGCAGTGTCATCTACTCCGGTAAAGGAGACTTCTACTCCCTGCGCCCGCAGCCGGTATAGTGGGCGCAGAACGGAGTTATGCTCGCATACCGTTGTGATGACATGGTCGCCCGGGTGCAGCACGCCGTTCAGCACCGTGTTCAGCGCCATGGTCGCATTGGCGGCAAAAACAATACAGGAGGGGTCCGGCGCATGAAAAAGCTCTGCCAGCGCCAGACGGGTATCCAACACGATCCGTGCAGCGTGAAGGGTGGGTTCGTGTGCGCCGCGCCCGGGATTGCCAGCCGTATGCAGTGCCTCCAGAATAGCCTGCTCCACCTGCGGCGGTTTATGCAGGGTGGTAGCTGCGTTATCCAGATAGATCACGGCTTTACCACGTTCCCGGCCTGCGTCAGCTTTTCGGCAATGGTGTACATGTTGGTCACACTGCCCACCGCCAGCTTCTCGGTAAGTCCGTAGAAATTCAGGCAGGTGCCGCAGGTCAGGATCTCCACGCCCTGTGCTTCCAGTGCCTTGAGGTCTTCCAGCATGGCAGAGCCTTCGCAGGTCAGCGCTGCGCCGCCGTTATAGAACAGGATCGTCTTGGGTAGCTTGTCCTGCTGGGTCAGTGCGAACACAAAGGCCTTGAGCAGGGTCTTGCCCAGCTCCTCGCTGCCATCACCCATAACGGCAGCGGAAATAGCCACCACCGTATCGGTGCGGGCATCCGGTACGCAGACAGGAGCCTGCTCTGCCGGGGCGCCTGCTGCTTCGCCCAGCGTGAACAGCACGCGATATTTTCGTTCTTCCAGCTTTTCGGCACTGTACTGATAGCCCTTCTGCTGCGCCATCTTAGTCAGGTTCTGCACGGCGATCTCGTTATCTACCAGCACCTCCACCTGTCCTGCACCCTTCAGCTCGGAAATAGCCTTTTTCGCTTTGACAACAGGCAGCGGGCATGCATCGCCCAGCGCATCTACTTTAATAAATTCAGCCATGTTGATTACTCCTCTCATTTGTCCATTACAGTGATCTCGATTTCCTGCTTCGGCAGGATCTCTCCAACAATACTTGCGGGCAGACCTGCGGCGCGCAGTTCCTGTTCTAGTGCCGCTGCATCCGCCGGGTCTACCGCCAGCAGCAGCCCGCCGGAGGTCTGCGGGTCGAACAAGACTTCCTCCATGGCAAAGCTTACCTTTTCGAACCGGACGAACGGCCCGGTATGGTTGCGGTTACGCTGCCCGGCGGCAGTATACAAAAACGCATCCGCTGCTTTCTCTGCGCCTGGCAGCACCGGCACGGCATTTGCATGGATGATGCAGGAAAGTCTGCCGCCCATCATCTCGTGCAAGTGACCGAGAAAGCTGAAGCCGGTCACATCCGTAGCGGCATGGACACGGTATTTGCGGCTGATCTCTGCCGCCGTTTTGTTCAAGGTGGTCATGGAGCGGATGGCAGCTTCCATTTCCTCCGGGGCGGCTTCGCCTACGCGGTTTGCCGTGCACAGCAGCCCAACACCCAAAGCTTTGGTCAATAGCAGCTTATCACCGGGCGCGCCGGTGTCGTTCGTGTACATCCGGTGCGGGTCAACAAGGCCGGTCACGGAAAGGCCGTATTTCACCCCGCTGTCCGCAATGGAGTGCCCGCCTGCAAGGCTGCCGCCCGCTTCTGCCACTTTTTCAGCACCGCCACGCAAAATTTCGCCCAACACGTTCAAATCCATCTCCTCCGGGAAGCAGACCAGATTTAAGGCGGTCTTTACCTCGCCGCCCATGGCGTAGACATCGCTCAGGGCGTTTGTGGCAGCGATCTGCCCAAAGGTGTAGGGGTCATCCACCATCGGCGGAAAAAAGTCCACAGTCTGCACCAGTGCAATATTGTCCGTAATACGGTAGACTGCGGCATCATCCCGGCTGTCATAGCCGACCAGAAGATCCGGGTCTTTTTCGCCCCGGGGCAGCTTTTCCAGAATACGGCTCAGCACCCCGGCACCCAGCTTTGCGGTGCAGCCTCCCCCGGTACAGAATACGATCTTATCATCCTTGCTCATGCACGCTCCTCCTCTTCAAAATGCGTCAGCACACACGGAATGCCATGTTGACGCAAAAGCTGTTGTATTTGTATGCCCTGCTGCTGCAATTCCGGCGTATCAGCCTGATTGAGCACAGCGTGAAACTTCCGGTCACCCACCGCCTTACGGCCGCCCTGCGTGCTTGCAAGCAGCTGTGCCAGCAGGTGCGGCGTAAGGGGGGCATCCGGTGCAGCCGCTAAAAACTGCGGACGGATGGTATCATAACGGAAGCAGCCCTCCCGCAGAGGCCTATCCAGTGCCGAAAGTCCTGCTACCGCCAAAACAATATCGCTTTGGGGTAGCAGCACCGGCTCGTGCGCCGCCGGGAGCTTGCAGGGGCAGTGCTTTGCACCGTCTGCCTCAATGAATACCGCATCTGCCCGTGTCATCCAGTGCAAAAGCTGCGGCTGCGGAAGGGTCAGCTTTCCGTTTTCTACTGGAGTGCCGATCACTGCGTAGCTGCCCACTTTCCATAGGGCAGTAAGCGCTGCATCATCTGACGCATAACAGGCAGCAGGCTGACGGATATGAGTGGTCGTCATCACAAGCACCCGCCAGCCCTTGCGGGCACAGTGGTCTGCCATAGCATACAGCAAGGTCGTTTTGCCCCCGCCGCCTACCAGAGAAACGATATGCCCCTTCTCTGCCAGAAACGGAAGCTCTTTTTCACTCAGCATCTGCTTTTAATGCTTGGCTGCAACTGCCATGGCAATCTGCTCCGGGGTAATGGGCAGTTCGTAGAAGCGAGTGCCGATGGCGTTGTAGATAGCGTCCGAGATGGCGGGCAGCGGCGTATTGATGACCACCTCGCCGATGGACTTTGCGCCAAAGGGGCCGTTAGGCTCGTAGCTGTTCTCAAACTCCACATGGATATGCCCGATATCGTTGCGGGCAGGGATCTTATACTGGAACAGAGAGTTCTCCTCCGGGTAGCCGTTTTTGTCGTAGGTGATGTTTTCGGTCAGGGTCATACCGATGCCCTGCAGAATGCCGCCCTCTGCCTGCACCCTGGTCAGGTTGGGATTGATGGGGGTGCCGCAGTCCACACAGGCGTCAAATTCCAGCACCTTCACCTCGCCGGTCTCGGTGTCCACCTCTACCTCAGCAGCACCCACCATATACGGCGGCGGCGACAAGGGCGAGGTGTGGGTCTCGGTAAATTCCAGCGGGATCTTATGGCCGAACTGGGAAGCAAAGGCAATCTCGGACAGGGTCTTTTGGCGGGCGGGGTCGGCGCTTTCAAACACGACCTTGCCGTCAAACTCCACGGCATCCGCCGGGCATTCCAGCAGCTCTGCGCCCAGCTTGCAAATCTGCTCCCGCAGCTTCATAGCGCACTTTTCGGTGGCCTTGCCGGTGACATAGGTGGTGCTGGAAGCATAGGAGCCGGAATCATAGGGGGAGGAATCTGTATCCGCGCCAAAGACGGTAATGTTATCCAGCGGGCAATCCAGCACCTCGGCGGCGATCTGCGCCAGCGTGGTGTCACAGCCTGTGCCCATATCGGCTGCGCCGATCATCAGGGTATAGAAACCGTCATCGTTCAGCTTGAGGGTGGCGCTGCCCACGTCCATGCCGGAAATGCCGGAGCCCTGCATGGCCATACCCATGCCCACGGCACGAATCTTGCCGTTGCCCATATCCCGAGCGGGATACTTGTGCTCCCAGTCAATCATCTCGCGCACCTTGAGCACACACCGGTCCAGCGCACAGCTGGTATTTACCGCGCCGTAGTAGGCGGGCATCACATCACCCTCCTGCACGGTGTTCTTCAGGCGCAGCGCAATGGGGTCCATGTTCAGCTTGTGTGCCAGCTCGTTGACCGCAGATTCCACCGCAAACAGACCCTGCGTAGCACCGTAGCCGCGGTATGCACCGGCAGACATATGGTTGGTGTACACCACATCGCTGACAAAGCGGAAAGCCTCGGCCTTGCCGTACAGCGGAATGGACTTGTGACCGGACAGACCCACGGTAGTGGGGCCGTGCTCGCCGTAAGCACCGGTGTTGGACAGGGTATACAGGTCGATGCCCTTCACGATGCCGTCCTTGGTAGCGCCCAGACGGACGTGCATTTCCATCTCGTGGCGCGGCGAAGAAGCCGTCTGGCTTTCCACACGGCTGAAGATGAGCTTGGAGGGCTTTTTGGTCATCCATGTCACAAAGGCCGGGTACACCTCACTGACAGCGGTCTGCTTGGCGCCAAAGCCGCCGCCGATGCGGGGCTTGGAAACACGCACCATGGATTTGGGGATGTGCAGTGCATTTGCAATATTGCGACGGGCATGGAAAACGATTTGAGTGGAACTGAGCACATTCAGCCGGCCGTAAGTATCAATGGAGCAATAGGTGCGGAAGGTCTCCATCATAGCCTGCTGGCAGGCCTTGGTGTGGTACACATGGTCAATGACCACATCGCACCCGGCCAGCACAGCGTCGATATCACCATTGCCGCATGCATCATGAGCGCAGAGGTTGCGCTTGTTGTCGGCGCCCACGGGGGCAAGGCTTTCCCAGTTATCCTCCGGGTGCACAAGGATGGGGTTATCCTTTGCAGTGTGGAAATCCAGCACAGCTTCCAGCACCTCGTAGTCTACTTTGATAAGCTTGAGCGCCTTGTCCACGCACTTTTCATCTTTACCTGCTACGATGGCCACTACATCTCCCACAAAACGAACATGGCGGTCGATCAGCAGACGGTCATAGGGGCTGGCCTCCGGGTAGGTCTGACCTGCCTGCGTGTAGCGGCGGGCATCCTGCGGCACATCCTCCCAAGTGAAGATAGCCTCTATGCCGGGCACTTTTTTGGCAACGGCGGTGTTGATGCTACGGACGATGGCGTTTGCATAGGGCGAGCGCAGCAGCTTGACAATCAGGCAGTCCTGCGGGATAAGGTCATCCATATAAACAGGCTGGCCGGTGACCAGCTGCATCGCGTCTTTTTTGCGGAACGGTTTGTTGACGGTTTTCACTGTACACCCTCCTTCTGCTTTTTCCATGCCAGAAAGCTCATGATGCCGCGCAGCTGACCTTCGTAACCGGAGCAGCGGCACAGGTTTCCGGCAAGGTATTCCTTCACCTGCTCTTCAGTGGGGTACGGCTGCTCCCGGAACAGAGCCAGCGCGTTCATAATAAAGCCCGGGTTGCAGAAGCCGCACTGCTCTGCGCCCTGATCTGCGATAAAAGCACCAAACTCGGCAGCTTCCTCCTGCAGGCCCTCCAGCGTGGTGATCTTGTGTCCATCGGCACGGGCTGCCAGCACAGAGCAGGACAGCACCGGCTTATCGTCCATAAAAACAGTGCACAGACCGCAGTTGGAGGTCTCACAGCCGCGCTTGACGCTCTTGCAGCCGTGTGCGCGGACAAAATCGATCAAAAGCATATCCGGAGCGATTTCCTCGGACACCCGGACGCCGTTCAAGGTAAGTGTGATCTGCATTTACTTTTCCTCCTGCATTTTACGCTGTTCCAGTTCCAGTACCGCGCGCTTTGTCAGCACGCCAGCCAGATGCCTGCGGTATTCGGCGCTGCCGCGCATATTGGAGCCGGTAATGACCTGTGCCTTTACGCTTTCGGCAAACTGTGCAGCAAGCTGTTCTGCCGCAAGGGCAGGCTCTGCCGGGAGCTCGAACCGCACGGCACGCAGCGGACGCGCACCGATGACGATGCGGTAATCGCCGGTCTCCATCCGGGCGGCAGCACAGGTCAGCACCGGGATATCGGTCTGGCTGTTGCGCACCGACTGGTAATAAAGCTGCATCGGTGTCTTTTTTACGATCAGCCGCACCAGAATGTCCCGGTCGTAGGGGCGCTGGGCGTATTCCTGCAGGGACAGGATACCCCCTTTGTACAGCTCAACATCACAGTCCATGGCAAGGAACATGGTCAGTACATCCGAAAAGCCGAACCGGCTGTAAATGCTGCCGCCCACCGTTGCCAGATTGCGCAGTTGCACGCCCACGATATGGCGCACAGCCTCACGCATGGCACCGTGGGTGTAGGCAGCAAGCCCCGGATGCTGCTCCAGCTGGCGCAGGGTGACCATAGCGCCGATGGAAAAGCTATCCTCGGTTTCCTCAATGGTATCTAGTCCCAGACCGGAAAGGTCGATGGCGGTGCCGACATTGATGGTTTCCATCTTCAGCCAGATCATGCCGCCCAAAATACGGTTTGGCTTTTTCTGGTTCAGCTGCCACGCTTCCTCCAGACTTTCTGCCCGCTTATATTCTCGGATCGTCATCATGTGCAGTACCTCTCTTTTCTATCGCTGCGATATCTCTTCTTTTATTTTAGCACAGCTTTCGGTATAATACTATTATAAAATGCTGCTGAAGGGGTGTATTTGTATGAAAAAGTCGCTTACGGTCGGCTGTGTGATCATGGCTTCCGGGCTGAGCCGCCGTTTTGGCGCAAACAAGCTGTTGGCAGATTTTTGCGGGCAGCCCATGCTCTGCCGGGCCTTTGCCGCTACCGCTACACCCGGTATCTCCGCCCGTATCGTGGTGACTCGCTCGGAGGAGGTGCAGGCGCTGTGCAGGGCGCAGGGCGTCCCGGTGCTGCTGCACAGCCTGCCCGGCCGCAACGATACCGTTCGACTGGGTCTTTCGGCGCTGCTGGAACAGCAGCCGGAGCTTAGCGGCTGTATGTTTCTGCCCGGGGATCAGCCTCTACTGCGTCGGGAGACGGTAGAAGCTATGATAAAACATTTCTGCTGCAAGCAGCCATCCCCGGCAGAATGGCAAAAAGAAACAGAACGGGAGATCTTCCGTCTGGGTGCCGTGGCCGATAACGACCCGGCACCTCTTGTCGGAAGTCCCGTTCTGTTTGGAAGCAGCTTCTTTTCAGAACTGCTCACCCTGCCGGAAAATAAAGGCGGCAACGTGTTGCTTAAAAAGTATCCAGCGCAGGTGCGCACGGTCTGCATTGCAGACAGCGCAGAACTACTGGATGCAGACACCCCGCAGGCATTGCAGCAACTGGAAGCACTTGCCTGGCAAAAAGGCTGAAGTTTACTCTGCCATATCGTTCTTGGGCAGCAGCACGTTCAGCAGAATCGCCACAAAAGCAGCCGGAACAATGCCGGACTCGCCGCAAATCAGCTGGAAAGCCTGCGGAGCCTGTGCCAGAATACCGCTGTTGGCACCCATGCCATAACCTACGCCCAGTGCCACGGAAACGATGGTCAGGTGGCGCGGGGTCATCTTTTCCTTGGTGATCAGCTGGATGCCGCTGACCACGATGGAAGAGAACATCATAACGGCTGCACCGCCCAGAACGGCCTGCGGCATGATGGAGATCAGCGCGCCCAGCTTGGGGATCAGACCGCAGAGGATCAGGAACACGGCACCGGAGGCCAGTGCCATGCGGTTGACCACCTTGGTCATGGCCACCAGACCCACGTTCTGGCTGAAAGAGGTGTTGGGCAATACGCCGAACAGTGCGGCAAAGGTAGAGCCGAGACCATCGCAGATGACGCCGCCGGACAGCTCCTTATCAGAGGGCTCGCGGTTCATGCCGCCCTCCATCACGCCGGAGATATCGCCCACAGTCTCCACTGCGGTAACGATGAACATGACCAGCACCGGCAGAATCGCACGGGCATCAAATACCACCTTGACCGGCATCAGCTTGGGCACTGCGAACCAGGATGCCTGCGCTACCTTGCTCCAGTTGAGCACCCATGCCTTGGTGAACTCCATGCCGTCAGCAGTCACGCCGGTGGTGGGCAGCACCAGACCCATAATGAATGCAGCCACATAACCGGCCAGAATGCCGATGAGGATGGCAGAAGAGCTGAGGAAACCGGTAGTCCAGTGCTTGAAGAACAGGATGACCACCAGCACAAACAGTGCCAGCAGCAGGTTTTCAACAGAACCGAAGTCCTTGGCCTTGTTGCCGCCGCCAAAGGAGTTGATGCCTACCGAGATCAGCGAAAGACCGATGGAAAGCACCACCGTGCCGGTAACCACCGGCGGGAAGAACCTGCGCAGCGGCTTCAGGAAAAAGCCCAGCACGCTTTCAAAAATACCGCCGATGATGGATGCGCCCATAATCGCGCCATAGGCCAGCACACCGCCGCCCATCGTGCCAACAACGCTGTTGAACACGCCGATAAAGCCGGAGCTGGTACCCATGATAATAGGCACTGCGCCGCCCACGGGTCCGATGGTGAACAGCTGCACCAGCGTGACGATACCTGCCACGAACATGGCACTCTGCAGCAGGGTGACCTGCAGGTCGGCGAACTCGCCGCCTGCAATGCCGCAGGCGCTGGTGATGATCAGCAGCGGGGTCAGGTTACCCACGAACATGGCGCAGACATGCTGCAAGCCCAGCGGGATCGCCTGCCGCAGGGACATTTTGGCTTCAAACTGATAAGCCGCTTCTTCAAGCTTGACTTCCTTCAAAAATTCCACTCTCCTCAAGGTTTTAAAGGTTTATGCGGTTCGGATGCTTTGCAAAAAAGCGAAAATATTATAGCAAAATGCAGATAAGATGTAAAATAAGTATGACTTTTGTATGGAAAATTGCTACATCCCACAAGCGAACTTTTCTCCGGCAGACAAGCAAAAAAGCAGGGTTTCTGCACGATTTATCCAGCCTGATGTTGCTGGAAGCATACAGAATCCCCTGCTTTTTTTGTGCTTTTCTCTGTTTTTTGTGCGATACAGAAAAATTTGATTCTCTGAGGTCAGCGCAATCCATAATCCCGCAGACAACGCGTAAGACCGGTCTGTGTGGTATCAAATACGATGCTCTGCGCCCGCAGCTTGCTGCAATCCATTGCAAGATTCCGTGCCCAGTCAGCTTCCTGAATATCGACTGTAATTCCCAGTGTCTCAGCAAACTGCCGGGCGGTCAACACCATATTTTCAGCGTTCTCACTGCCAAAGTTATAGACCCCACCGGGCAGGGTCAAAGCAGCTTCCAACAGTACCACCGCCTGCCGGACGTAGGTGATACCCCGGAAATCTCGGACAGAAAAGCGGACGGATTCTCCCCGCTGTGCCGCGCGCAAAAGATTCAGTGGCAGGTTGCCCCGGATGGGCAGCCGGTAGCCCGGCAGATCGTACATCCATGTGGCGCGCAGCAGTACAGCGCTCGGGCAGAGCGCCTGCACCCGCTGCTCCATTTCCAGCTTGCCCTGCCCGTACACATTGGCAGGCCGCAGCGGAATGCTCTCCGGCAGCAGGCCAGACTGCTCCACACCGGCATAGACCTGATCTGAGCTGAAGGCTACCAATTTTGCGCCAGTCTCAGCTGCCACCCGGGCAAACCAGACCGGCAGTTCCACATTGGCGCGGTAAGCCTGCTCCGGGTGGTCGGCGCAGTAACCGGTATCCGAAATGGCTGCAGTGTGCAGAATGACATCCGGGCGTTGCTGCAAAACAGCCTGCCGCACGGCGTCCTCCCCTGCTGTTGCCAGAAAGCCTTTAGGAAAGGTGCATAGTTCGTAACGCCCCGCCCATTGCTGCATCACGCGGGAACCTACAAAGCCGCCTGCACCGGTTACAAGGATCTTCTTCATTTTGTTCTCCTGCTATAATGTTTCAGATAAAAAATTCCAGCACGAACACCACGGCACAGCAGCCCGCAGCCACCTGAAACAGGCTTGCGCCAAACCATGCGGCGGCAATGCCGACTACTAGTGCAACAGCACCGGCTGCCGGGCTTTGCGTTGCCTGAATAATGGCTGGAAAGGTCATCACGGCCAGCGTCACATAGGGTACATAGTACAAAAACGACTGGACGAAGCGGTTTTTGATCGGTTTGCGGATCAGCGTCAGCGGCAGGATGCGAATAGCATAGGATACCAGTGCCATGACCGCAATATAGATATAATTGTTATGCGTCATCTTCGTTTTCCTCCTGCCTGACCGGGAACAGCACCGCCGCTGCACCGGAGATCGCCACCGTTAAAAGAATAGTGCGAGTGCCCTCGGAGAGCGCCGAGATGCCCGGCAGATAGCTGCACAGAAAGCTCAGCGCAAAGCTGATGACGACCAGCACCGCAACAATCCGATCCTTGCGGGCCGGCGGGATAATGATGGCTAAAAACATCCCGTACAGTGCCACGCTAAGAGCGCTGACCACCCGCAGCGGCAGTAGATTACCCGCTATAATGCCCAGCGCCGTACCGGAAGCCCAAGCCGGTGCCGCCAACAGGATAGCACCATAGGTATAGTACGGGTTCAGGCTGCCTGGGCGGGCGATCGTAATGCCGAACAGTTCATCTGTAACATCATAGCCGATGAGCAGCCGATGCCAGAAGGGCGTTCCCGGTGCAAAGCGCTGTGCCAGCGCACAGCTCATCAACAGATACCGTGCATTGGCGATCAGAGTAATGACTGCCACCTCAAAATAGGTGGCGTTTGCCATAATCAGCGCAAATGCGGCATATTCTCCTGCGGAGGCATTGTTCAGCAGGCTGACAAGAAACCCTTGAAACGGTGTAAAGCCCGCCTTGCGCGCCGCAATGCCAAGAGAAAACGATACCGCGAAGTAGCCCAGCGCAATGGGCACACCATCCCGCATTCCATCGCAGAACACCTTGCGGCCGAACTGATCTGCCCTTCCTGTTTGGACGAGCTGCGGCTCTAAAAGCCTCTGCTTTGATTCCATAGTTAATACTTCCCCTTTCCTATTTTGCAAACAACAGAATCTATTATACTCCCCTGCGGGCGGAGAAGGAAGAGGTTTCGGGATTTTTCTGCATAAAAACACAACGTCCAAAAGGCTTTGGATTTACGTTTCAAATACACGGATACAGGAAATGCTCTGAACGTTACGGTCTGTTTGATCGCGCCGGAAGATAAAAACACCCCGGAAGGCTACGCAACAACATAGCTTTCCGGGGTGTTGGTGCTATCAGGGATTACTCGAGCTCGGTAAGTCCAGATTATAACTAAACAAATTTGTTTAGTAAATTTATCCTTGGATGTTCACTTTTCCATGAGATTGCTGTGCTAGATGTGGCTTGCTGATTTTTTAGTATCAGGATAGTATCACGCAACCAGTGGGATCTCTGTGAGTATTATAACGTATTTACGTTCAGGAAGCAACTGTCTTTTAAGGATTACTTCTTGCTTGCATCTGCCAGATAGTTTTCTCCCCATTTACACATCGCATCCAAAATAGGAATGATGCTTCTCCCAAAGTCGCTGAGCGAATATTCTACCTTTGGCGGCACAACAGGATAAACTTTCCGAATAACCAAGTTATCATTTTCAAGCTCCCGAAGCTGCTGTGTCAGCATTTTAGGCGTAGCCTTGGGAATCAACTTTCCTATCTCATTAAAGCGCAAAGTATTATCAATCAAATGCCACAGAATAAGTGCTTTATATTTCCCACCAATCAAATCGAGGGTTGCTTCAACCGGGCAGCTAAAGGTACTTGGACATTTCATTTTTCTCTTCCCTACACTATCTTTTTAGGTAGTATATAACAAAAAAGTGCGTTCTTGCTTTTTTGAAAACGACTGATAAAATCATAGCATAGGCCGATTGAATTATCAAGACCCTACACAAATTTACACTTTCAGAAAGGACCATCACATTATGGATTTTTTGACACTTGCAAAGAAACGGTATAGTGTACGCGCTTACACAAAGCAGAAGGTTGAGAAGGAAAAGCTGGATGCCATCTTAGAGGCAGCTCACATTGCACCCACAGGTGGTAATTGCCAGCCTCAACACCTGATTGTAGTGCAGAGTGATGAGGGCCTTCGTAAAATTGGAAAGGCCACAAATATCTATGGTGCGCCGCTGGCAATTATCGTTTGCAGCGATACAAATAAGGTCTGGACACGTCCCTTTGATGGTAAAAAGCTGACCGATATTGATGCAAGCATCATTACCGACCACATGATGATGGAAGCCACCTACTTAGGTTTAGGAAGCGTATGGGTATGCTATTTCAAGCCGGACATCCTGAAGGCTGAATTTAAGATTCCCGACAACCTTGAACCGGTCAACATCCTTGTCCTCGGCTACGCCGACACCTCTCGTGAAAAGGCTCTGTCCGCAGATTGCCATGCAAAAATGAGAAACTCTCTTTCTGCCATGGTATCTTTCGAGAAGCTTTAACTTAAAATTATATCTTTATATCATTCTATTTTCTCTGGCACGTCCAACCATTAAGTTTTTCTTAATAGTTCCAACTGCTAAACTCGAACCATCCAAAAATCCCGGATAGTCGACAGACTGCCCAAGTTATTAAGCAACGCTTAACAACTGCCCTGAACTCTTCGGATTTTCCGAAAAGTTGCCCCTATATGTACAGACCCCCGCCAACATTCGCTGGCGGGGGTCTGCTATGCTTACAGCTCTACGCTGCTCTGTCTGCTCTTCTTTTGGCTCCTATCTACGGTCTGCTCCTGCTCCCTCATAAGCCCAATGACCTGCTGCATCTTTTCGGCACCGAAATAGTTCCATACTCGCCTGAAATCACGTTTCATCGCATAGAGCTGAGAGTTTTCAGCCTCCACCTCTTTCAGCCGCTGGCTTAGATGATGGGTAGCCTTCTTCTCGTCCTGATAGAAATACTGGTACTTATCTCGCTCGTCCTTGACCTCCCAGTACTTCCGATGGAGGGCAAAAAGTACCTTCACCAACTTCTGGATCAGCGGCATGGCCTTCTTCTCCCGATAGCTCTTGGCGGTCTCAAATGTGGCTGCTTCTGGCACCCATTCTTCTGGCCGCTGGGAGTACTGCGCTGACAGGTTTTCCAAACCTTCCATGATGGGAGCCAGCTTGCTCAGCTTCTGGCTCTGCTTCTGGTAGGTCAGCTCTGCTTCTGGTAGGTCAGCTCTGCTTTCTGTACCCGCTGTTCAGCGGCTTCTACGGCTGTCTGCGCTGTTTCCAGTTGCTCCTGCATCTCGGTCAGGTCGGTCTGGCACTCCTGCTTGGCAGCTTCCAGAGCCGCTACCTCTTTACTGCGCTCCCGCTTCTTGAAGTCCAGCACAGACAGGTGCTCTTCGTGGGTGCCTTTCTGTTCCCACTCGATGCCATGCCGCTCCATCACGGCGGCAAGCTGCTCTTTCTCGACGTTGATTCACTGGTTCAGCTCGGATTCCCGTTTAGAACCGCCTGCAAAGCCCAAGGCTTTCAGCGCCTGCTTCAGGGAGACCTTGGTATCCAGTCCTTTGCCTTTCCAGCCGGACACATACGGCACGAAGTCGATGTGCAGATGGGGCGTAGCTTCATCCATGTGGAGGAATGCTCCGAACACCCGCAGTGTCGGGTTACGTTCTTGGAAGCCCTGCATATACTCGTCCAGCAGTTCCTTTGCCAGTGCGCCGTTCTCGGTCAAGACACCCATATCAT
This sequence comes from uncultured Faecalibacterium sp., assembly GCA_934525405.1. GTDB lineage: Bacteria > Bacillota > Clostridia > Oscillospirales > Ruminococcaceae > Faecalibacterium. Next base: position 97,072 of record CAKSZF010000001.1, on the reverse strand, counting down.
CTTTGTTGCCGATCTGGACGATCAACTCATGGAAGAGCTTTTCCTGCTTGCCTGTCCGCAGGTGCTCATAGTAGTCGTTGATACAGCGGTCCTTGCGCTTTTGCTTGGCGTTGTAGCGGTTCACTGCCTCGTCAAACAGTTCGTGGTACACCTTCTGAATCGGCTCATCCCGGTACACGACATTCAGGCTGCTACGCTCCGGGTCTACATTCTCTGCGGTAAAACTTCTCCGGTTATGGTTGAGGGAGCCGGGACCCCGCATTACTGAAATGGTTCTTTTCAATCGCACATCCTTTCTCTGGGAGAAGGTACTGGCGCCGGACACGGCAAAGGCTTTGTTACTTTCGTCGAAAGTAACGTAAAAGCACTTTTGACAGACGTTCCGTCCATCAAAAGATGCCTTTGCGCCCTGCCGGGGGCTTCCGTCTGCGGACGGGGTTTCGCTGCACCTCGCCGCTGCCCTGCCCAGCACCACCTTCCTGCTTATTGGCTATTCACAGGAGCGTGTCACGCTCCTGTCCTTTGCAAATAGAGGGAATCACCAGCGGAAGCTTTCTGGCACGCCTCGCCGGTCCAGATACTCCTGCCGAGCCTGCTCCCGCTGTTCCTCGGTGGGTGCTGTCTTGTACTGGGCATACAGCTCATGCCGCAGCATCGCATCCAGTTTTTCCTCCAAGCCCTGTTCAATAACTTCTTCGCACTCATTTTCGCCGCTCAAATGATAATGCAGCAAGGCAACGAAAAGCTCCTGTGAAATTTGCACGTTTTTCATCATTATCACCATCCCGTGTCGGTTGTGTCGATTGTGACGGTATTTTACATAGTAGCAAAAATACCGTCACAACCGTCACGAATCGTCACGCCCCAGAATTTTCCAACGTCAATTTGACCACCCTGCCCTCATGGGTGCGCCTGCTTTCGTACCGAATTCCATAATCGTTGTAGAGCCGGTCTGCGCTGACGTTCAATTTGCGGGTCAGGACATTTGCCGGAACTTTCACACCGGGTAGCTGCTCCAACAGTTCCGTCGGCGTTCCGCTCCACTCCGGTTTTTCCGGGGTGAGCACCTTTGCCACTGCTTCCAGAAGCGGGTCGGGCGGCAGCTTCCAAAGTTCCGTTTCGGCTCCTTGGAACTCCCACACGCAGCGTTCCCGGTCAAACTCCAATGTCAGCTCCTGATCCGGCTGGTCACGCCCCACGATGTCCAGTAGTGCGGTGTTGTCCGTGCGCCGCTTCTTCTGCATGATGAACGCGCCATCCGCTGCACCCAACAGACCGTTGGTGCCGGAAATCATATCAAAGCTGTCCTCGGCTTCCATCTTCCGGGTGTGATGAACCACCAGCAGGCAGATGCCGTACCTGTCGCTGAAAGTTTTCAGTTTGGTCACGATCTCGTAGTCGCTGGCGTAGCTGTATCGGTCACCGCCGATCTCCCGCACCTTCTGCAGGGTGTCGATGATGATGAGCCGTACATCCGGGTGCTCCCGGATGAATCCTTCCAACTGCTGGTCAAGTCCCTCGCTCACGGACTTAGCTTGCGTTGCGAAGTAGAGATTGCTGGTCTCCTCTACCCCGAACATCCGGGAGAGCCGCCGCTGCAGCCGGGCGTAATCGTCCTCCAATGCAAGGTAGAGGACGGTGCCTTGATGCACCTCGTACTCCCACAGCGGAAGCCCCATCGCCACATGGTAGGCAAGCTGCCCCATGAAGAAGGACTTACCCACCTTGGGCGCACCTACAAAGAGGTAGGTGCCGCTGTACAGCAGGTCGTTCACGATGGGTCTCCGGGGTGGATACACCGTGTCGTACAGTTCGGTCATTGATACCGTGTTCAGCCCGAAATTGTTTGACTTTTTCGCGGCTTGCAGATTGATTTGCTTGTCCGAATTTGTTATAATATTGGTGCTAGTTTTGTGAGACGACTGTACCGCATCTGCGCCAACAGATGCACCCGGTACGGTCGTTTTTCTATTGTCCGTCATTCGCATTCCTCCTTAAGTCCGTTCAACGTCAGATCCACCATTTGCAGGGTCTCCAGCAAGTCCGGCGGGACTTCCTCATCCACGGCCAGCCGCTGCAATTCCTGATAGATCAGCTCCATCTGGCCTCGCAGGGCTTTGTAGACCCTTGGGTTGCCTACCACGGTGATCTCCCGGTCGGTCAGGCGGCGGATAATATACTCCTGTTTGGTCAGGCCGGAGAGCTTTACCTTGGCTTCCAGAACCTCGTCCTCTTCCGGGGACATTCGGAAGGCTACTACCTTGTTCCGCCAGCGGCCTTGCTGGTCGAGTACTCGTTCCATTTTCATCCCTCCCTTCGCTCCATGTCCAGCTTCTGCGCCATCTCCTGTTGCTTTGAGGGGAAGAGGTGGGCGTACTTATAGGTGATGTCCACGCTCTCATGCCCCACCCGGTCTGCGATTGCCAGCGCCGAGAAGCCCATCTCGATCAACAGTGATACATGGGAGTGCCGCAGGTCGTGGATTCGTATCCGCTTTACTCCGGCTGCCTTGGCTCCCCTGTCCATCTCGTGGTGCAGGTAGCTCTTGGTCACCTCAAAGATCCGCTGGTCTGGCTGGACTTTGTAGAGGGATTTCAGATAGTCCCTGATTTCGTCCGTCAGAAACTGTGGCATCTGGATGACCCGGACGCTCTTAGGCGTTTTGGGGTCAGTGATCACATCCCGGCCTTTCAGCCTTTGATAGGATTTGGTAATGGAGAGCAGCCCCTTGTCCAAGTCGAAGTCTGCCGGGGTCAGAGCCAGCAATTCGCCCTCCCGGATGCCGCACCAATAGAGAACTTCAAAAGCGTAATAGGACTGCGGCTTGTCCATCATGGCTTCCGCGAATTTGAGGTACTGTTCCTTTGTCCAGAAAAGCATTTCCTTGTGCTTTTCTGACCCCATGCACCCGGCTGTGGCTGCTGCGTTTGATTTCAGTCCGTAGAACCGGACGGCGTGATTCAGAATGGCACTGAGTTGTCCATGCAGCGTCTTGAGGTAGGTCGGCGAGTAGGCCTTGCCGTTTTTGTCCCGGTAGTTGAGCATCTCGTTCTGCCATGCGATCACATCCCGTGGCTTTATCTCGCTGAGCCGCTTTTCTTTGAAATACGGTAAGATTTTCGTTCGGATGATGTGCTCTTTGGTAGACCAGGTGTTTTCCCGGAGTCGCTTTTTCTTGTCCGTGATATAAATTTCCACGAACGCTTCAAAGGTCATGGTCAGGTCTGCAGCCTGCTGAAGAAGGAACTCCCGCTCCCACGCCAGAGCGTCCTTCTTGGTGGCAAACCCCCGTTTCAGTTTCTTCTGCTTCACACCTTGCCAGTTCTCAAAGTAAAAGGAAACGTACCATGTGCCCTGCCTGCTGTCCTTGTAGGCTGGCATCCTATCACTCCTCTCCTGCCCCGTAGATCTTCTCCTGATAGTACCTCCTGCTTACCCGGCCTCCTACGGTCGTGTAGCCCTTGGCTTTCAGTTCCTCATTCCACCGGGCGATCATCTTATATGCTAGCCCCTGCGAGATGTCCAGTTCCTTTGCCAGCTCGTCTGCCTTGATAAAAATGCTGTTTGCCATTTTTTGTCCTTTCCTTGTCGGTTTCGTTTCGGTGCCGCTTCATCCTCGCTGACTTCCGGCAGGCATATCCCCTTTGCGGTGCTGTGCCGTCCCCTTACGGAGCGCTCGCTTCCTTTCGGAAGGTCTTGGCGGTTTGGGTCAGTTTGGCGGTCATTCAATTTTACTAAGCATTTTTGCTTATCTTTTTGTGCCTTCATTATACTAAACACATTCCGTTAAGTCAAGAGGTTTTCGGGTAAAATCTTAAACTTTTTTGTTTATTTTCTATTGCACCTCCTGTTTTTCTGTGCTATACTGGGTTCAACAAATATGTTTAAGTCAGGAGGCAATCGCATGGCAGTCGGTGACCGTATCAAGCGCGCCCGCAACTTTCGTGGTATGACCCAGAAAGAACTGGGCATTGCCATCGGGTTTGAGGAGAAGAGCGCAGACATTCGCATCGCACAATACGAAAGCAACACCCGCACTCCTAAAGAAGAGTTGCTCCGCAAGATTGCGGAGGTGCTGGACGTGAACTACCGTTCCCTCTATGAGCCGACCCTGTACGCCGCAGAGGATGTGATGTACACTCTGTTCGAGCTGGACGAGCACTATCCCGGCACCCGGCTCTATGAGGTCACAGACACCACCGACCCGGACCTCCCGGAAAAACACATGGCAGTCAGCTTCCGCTATCGCCTGCTGGATGATTTCCTGAAGGAGTGGCAGCTCCGCAAGAAGCAGCTCCGGGAGGGTGAGATCACCAAAGAAGAGTATCTGGAATGGAAACTCAACTGGCCGCAGACCGCCGATGGCTGCGGCCGATACGAGCCGAAGAAAAAGTGGCGTAAAGAATAAAAGACACAAAAATGCCCTCTGAAAAACTTACCGTTTCTCAGAGGGCATTCTCATGTCTCTCTTTATGAATAATCGCCTGATAGTATCAAAGCAGTATCACAGAGCCTTTTGACTCTCAAAATATTGCATTGCATCAATACTTTTCAGGGTTTGCAGATTACTCGAGCTCGATTCCGGAAAGTTGGTTTTTGGTTATATCAAGTCCATTTTCCCGGCTTCGGCGTGCAAAAATCACACTATTTCCATTGTGTGTTTTTGAGTGCACGATAGATTGCTGTCAATTTGATGTCATAAGGATTTAGCTATCTATCAAATGATTTGTTCATGTGTTAGATACATTATTATAATACACCCATTTACAGGGAAGGTCAATGGCATAGAAAAAGGGGGCAGCTTTACGCTGTCCCCTCTCTCACTCGCCGTCTTTCCTTTGGTCTGCCACAGGCTTCTCAAAGCCAGTTCGGTTTCGCACACGCGGTTCAGGATTTGGCTCCCGAACCAATATCTCAGTTGGGCTACAGTCTAGTGCTTCGCAAATGAGGTCTAAGTGATTCAGATTCATTCGTTCGGCGATTTCATTGTAGTAATCGCTGATCGTAGTGGGGCGAATACCCGTGGCGCGTGCCAGATCTGCTTGCGTCCATTTCAGCTCGCCTAGCCTCTTGGACAGTAAAATTCTAATCATATTCTCGCTCGCTCCTTACAATAAAAGATAACTTTTTCCACTGGAAAAGTCAGGAAAATGTTAGATTATCACGAATCTTGTTATTTTTTATCGTAAAAAAGCAAAAAAACACCCCCGTTACCCACTTCGACTTATAGTCTGATGGGTAACGGGGGTGTAATCATTTGCTCCGAGTATTCAGGTCGGCAAGCTGGCGTTGGTCGGATTCCCTATATCGCTCATCCACACCTTCCAGATGTGCAAGGCTTCTTTTCAGTTCTCCATTCCAGTAAATCTGACCAGTTTCGGTCTCCATTCGCTCAATGCCGGCACAAATGCAGGATAGCAGGTCAAATGTAGCCTTTCGGCTGTCCATCTGCAAAATATACCGTTCTCGGCGCTGCTCATCGTCCTTTTCGCGTTTCTTTGCGGCACGATCAGCAGCTCCCTTGATAAGGATTTGATTCACAGCAAAACTAATCGCTCCACCCAGAAGTGTTCCAAGAAAAGCAACTACCGCTAAAAGCCACGCCGGAACGGCGACAGTGACTGTTTCAGCTGTCCCTGCAAGCACCTACATCCTCCTTTCAATCCTCCGGCTGTGTCAGCAATTCGATCCATCTCGTTACAGGAAGACGATCCAAGAGCCAATCCACAAGCCGCTTAAGCATTCTTCAGCACCTCCAGCCCAGACTTTGCAGCGTTAAACGATGTCTGGACTGCTTTGCGAATTAAGTCGTCCGTCACAAGGAAGCGAATCGGTGCAGGCACCTTTTCGCGCAGCCAAGACACAACAACCGCAAGGCGCGCCTCGCCCAGTTTGGTACCAACGAACTCCTTCTCCGCTTTGGAGATAGCATCGATTGCCCACTCGATCAGAAGCGCCTTATAGCCGAAGCGAATCGCCACGACGGACAGAACTGCCATAATCAGAATCACGATACAGGCGGTAACAATATTCATAACGCTCATAGATTATAACCCCTTTCTCTCAAAGCTGCTTAGCGAGAGCCACCTTTGTCTTTGCTCCAGCAATGCCATCAGCCGTCAGACCGTGAGCACTCTGGAACTCCTTGACTGTTTTTTCGGTATTCGCCCCGAAGATACCGTCCTTGTCGATTCCCAGTGCACCCTGCAGCACCGAATTGTACAAGCGCTGCGGGAAGCCGCTGGTGGACTTTTTCAGGTTGCTGGGTCCGAAAAGTTCTGCGGCCCAGTTGGACGTGTATGCAGTAGAGCCTGCCACATTCGGGATGCCTGCGTACTGATGCACCGATACATACCCAGTAGAAATATCGTTGATGCGAATTTCCCAATGCAGGTGACTTCCGGTGCTGTGGCCGGTGCTGCCCTCAACACCAATCAGATCTCCCGGCTTCAGCTTCTGCCCGACGGCCACGTTGATTTTGGACAGATGCCCAAAATACATATAGTAGGCAGTGCTGCCGATACGAACCACAACACGCTGGCCAAAACCTTTCTTCGGAAGCGTTGCACACTCCCATCCAGCGCGAATAACCGTACCGTAAACCGGGCAATAGATGCTTTTGTCTCCAATGCCCACGAGATCATATCCTTGGTGATATGTACCGTTTGCTCGCAGGTTTCGGTATGCCTGTGACACTCTGAAAGTGCCCTTATACGGAGAAATCAAAAAATCCACCTCTATTCCAAACAAAAAAGCCGCGCTGACCATCAGCACGGCTTCTCTCAACACTTTATAGCATCGTATTCGGCTTGCAGGATTGCTCTCTGCTCACCATAATTTTCAGGCTCTTCTCCTGTTTCAGCTGAAATGTCCTCCCAGCAATCCAGAAGATGAACCGCCGATGCTAACAGAACTTCGAGCTTTTGTTCTCGGCTCAAATAAAAGCACCTTCCATCAGGATTCCTTCGGTCGCGGACCGCAGATACGCAAGGCCTGCGCCTTGGTCAACTCGCCCTCGTCAACCTTTTCCCACACGCCTGCAGCGGTGATCTTCTTCATGCGGTACATAGTGCGATAAAACTGTTCCTTGCCCATTACAGCTCACCTCCCATAAACAGAGTTTCCAGCACGCTCACACGCTCTTCCAGAGAGGGCGCAGCTTCATCAGCGGTCGTCCATGCTTCTGCATAGACCCACCAATCATCAGCCGCCGCCGTGATGCTTTCCACGGTTTCCTCTGCGTAATCGGAGCCCAACTTGCAAAGAGCCGTGGTGCACTCCCACGAAGTACCGCCCTGCTCTCCTTCGGGAGCCTCGGTTCGTACCTCATGAGCGTCCTTACGCAGGTACAGCCAAGCCGTACCGTCCGGCAGTTTTTCCAGCGTTACCGCCTGCGGATTATGGTCAAGGTTCTCGGTAAAAATCATGCTGCTATCCTCACTTTCTTCATTGCATTTCTTTGTGTCGTTACGCGGATTGCTACTTTTGCGGCCGTGAACAGCTTTTTCTGTTTTAGGGCTTCGCTGATTGCACGAGATTTTGTCCAGTCAAAATAGCCGTTATAGCTGACCAGCTTGTATGACCGCCAGACCGGCACATATCCATTTCGTGAAACATCAGCCTTGGCTCGAATGTACTGCCGCCGAGCCCTCAGAAAAATTCTGGGGCGTATCGTGGTGTAGGTACGGTGCATCACATAGCCAGCCATATCCAAACCCGGGCATCCTTTTGCCGCTCCCGTTAGGTGTCTGCGTTGATGCTCTTCAGCGGCGCTAAGGAAGTCCACACGAACCCACTCGTTTTTTATTGTCAATCCCAGTTCGGTCAGCGCCCACTTAGTCAATTTTCGGGCTGCACTCTGTATGTCAGCCCATCGTCGGCCAAACAAAACAAGGTCATCCATATAACTACCGCTGCGGATCACGAATCGCGTGGATGCTCCACGGCGAATCTTTGCATAACTCATGACCTTGACCAGCATATAGCTGGCAACAAGGTTAAAAAGCCACGCTTCAAGATAGCCGCCGATAAGCAATCCCTCACCCGGAGCCATTGCTAAAAGACATTTGACAACAGCCAGAAGCCATGTTGCTCCCGGGATTTCTTTCTGCAGGATCTTCATCACAAGTTCCTGTTTTGTGTGGGCGTATGCCCCCTGCACATCCAGCTTTATTGCATACTGTATGCCAAGACTTTTTCTACGAAGCCAACGCTCGACTTGACGCTTCAAAGCGATTTGTCCCTTGCCGGGAATACTGGCAAATTGATACGGCAACAGTTTTGCCTGAAGCAACGGGCGAAGTCCAAGTACCGCCAAATGCCCAAAAGCTTGGTGCATTGGACAGCAGTTAGACAGTTCCCGCCGTTTCATGCTGATTCCATCAATTCTGTAGAACACGCTCGCAGGGTCAAGATCAAGGTCGTCTGTTTCTCCGTCCAACAAATCTTCTATCCGTTGCTCCATTTCAAGAGCAATCCCATTTACGGCTTCTAAACGCGGGTTCCAGTCGTTTACGCGGGCGGCGCTCGATAGTTGTGCACGGCTTACACCTCCATATTTTTCCACCGTAGCGAGGTAATCCCGGCGGAACCATTTCTTATCAAAAGCTTCAAGGACAGCACGCTCGCACATTTCATGATTGAGCGACAAGTACCTCTTTGTTTTCATATCCTTAAAGCCTCCAAACTTGCTGATGTTCAACGGATTTCGGTTGCCGCTTCAGGCCTTAAATCAGGCAAAACGGATTTCTACTACTCACCGCCACGCAGTTCCAAAAACTGCGGCCACGCTCTCACCAATGCGTCCGTATATCTCGAAACGCTCAGCTGCATGGTGTCGGTATAACATGATCTTAGTGGTCAAGCCACAGGCGCAATGAAACGCTTATGCCCTTTTGAGGGCTATTTATCATCAGCATTCCGGGGCACGCCGTTCCAGTTCGAGTTCGCCGGGGAATTGTTGCCATTCGCGCAAGGCAGGCCGCAGTTAGCACCGTCATCAAGGTTGCCACCGCGCCACGGGGCGTACAGGCCAGCCGAACTGGGCGAATTAAACGCAGCCACACGCCGTTTCATTGCTCCATAAAATAATCGGCTTGCGCCGATGGTAAACCATCGGCGCAAGCTGGGAAACGTGAACGGGGATTAGGGGGTTACACCCCCTCTATGTGCCTACGGCACATATTCACCCTCTCTTTTTGCCCGAGCCAGCAAGCCGGGGCACGCCGCACCAGTACGAGTTCGCCGGGGAAACGCGGCCATTCGCGCAAGGCAGGCCGCAGTCAGCACCGTCACCAAGGCGGCCACCGCGCCACGGGGCGTACAGGCCAGCCGAACCGGGCGAAACAAACGCAGCCCGTACATAGGTGGAACCGCTGCCATTGAACTTTTCATACATCATGGCTTCCGCGCCCAACTTGCCCAGCTTACGGATATAGTGCCACGACCAAGCTACCTTGTCGTTCAGGTCGAAGGAGCCAGTCTGGGCATAGTCAGAAGAAATAGAACCGACCTGCTTTTCACCGCTCTTGCAGGAGAACACGTCATAGTGCCAGTGGTCATCATCCACGATGCTGGCCTTCCACAGAGGGTCAAGCTGTTCGATGTAGGCACCAATCTGCATCTCGATTCCAGCCACGCGATACGGATATTTGCCGTTGGTCAGACTCCCGCGGCATCCATCGCTATGACCCGGCACGCACTCTGTCGTGCCGGACTCCCACGGCATAGTAGATACCAGCATCGTGGTCGTAGTGTTGATGGGAGCGTCCAGTTCAAGGTTCAAAGCCGCATACTCGGTGTCGTTCACGGTCACATTGGTAATGCTGGAAATCTTTGCCCAATTGAAAATGTCGTGATTGTAGGACAAATTGCGGTCAGTGCTGGTGTTTTCTCCGCGCTCACCCATGCAAACGGCAGAACCAACAATGAAGTTTGCACCCTGCGCTTTTGTTACGAGCACCCGCTTTACGCCAGTTTCGGCCGCAGCGGGGGTATACTGGTAACTGTAGACTGTGCAGCCCTCCAGTTTTCCGCTATTGCTCAGCGTCCAATGGCGCAGCCGCCACTGAGCCAGAACATACTGCTGGTCGCAGTCAGTCCACAGGGCATCATAAGCCGTGATTTTACGAGCCAGAGGAATGGCATCGTTGGCGCTTGTCCACGGCATCGGGGGCAGTCCAGCACCGCTGGTCATGCCGCCCTTGGAATTTTTACCGCCGTAGAAAGCAGGATGCCATGTCAGCCAGCGGCGGCTCTTATCCGGGGCTACATCACCAGCCATAGGTTCATAACCGCCACCGGAGAAGGTGCGCCAGCTGTTATAGATGTAGGCGCCATCCTCCCACTCCTTCAGCATCAAGGACAGAGCGAAGCAGTAAACGGGTGCGGTTTCGCCGGAAAGGTCAAACCCGGTTTCACCCTCAACTGCCAGCACGTTCATGGTGCCATCTTCCAAGGACAGCGCATTGGCGCGAATGTACCATGTGAAAGGATCCTCTTCCGTCCAGTCTGCGGTTTCCGGGCTGGTGTCAGTCAGAAGCGGAGCCGCTTCACGCCCGTCTGCCAGATCATCCAGCGGGGTGCCAGTGTAATCACCACTCACATCATCACTGTAGAAGCGAACGGTGTAGGTTTTGCTGCGAGCGCTCTCTGCGAGCATTTTCGCAAAGCGTTCCAGACGCTGATACTTCGTCACGCCATCACCGGCAGACAGCGGCCACCAGCTCCAGAAGATTTCTGTGGTATTTTTGCCATCCAGCAGACCGCGGAATGTTGCATCCACGAATTCTGCGCCGGCAGTACCGGCAGCAATGCCTGCCAAAATGTCATTTTGGCGTTTCATCTGAGCGGCCAGTTCCAGACCGGTTTCATCGCTCATAGGATGATTGATAAGTTCCCATGTGTCACCCATTTCTTATACCCCCTTTTAGGTGCTTTTCTTGATGAAAAACGACAGCCGACCGCTCTCGTCCGGGCCAAGTGCATAGCTTGCAGAAGCAGCGCTTGCCGCAGCCTGCTGGGCCGCAGCTGTCGTCTTGTTCAGCAGATCCTTCGATGTCTCAGCAGCGGCCTTGCTGGTCTCTGCGCTATCTTTCGCCGCATCCGCAACAGCTTTTGTCTGACTATACAGTTCATCCAATTTTGCTGCTGATTTCCTGCGGGCGATTGCGTAGGTCAAAATATCAATCATACGCCACCATCCTTACATCGGGTAAAACTTCCCGGTAGAATCGGCGATGTAGATATTGCCTGTATGAATAACCAGTGCTTGCGCCCCCATCGGTGCAGATTTGATATTCTGCAGGTCTGCTTCATCGTCGCAGTAGTACACCGTGGCCGGCTGGGCTGCGGTGCCATACTGCTGCATAACTTTGAACATAGAAACTCCTTTCCAGATTATAACCATGCAACATCTGTAAATCTGATTTTTGTTAGAAAATCACGGATTCCGTGATTTTAACTGCTCCTGCGGACAAAAAAGGAGAAACGGCCATCGGCATCCGGTCCGAATGCAAAATTGATAGATGCCGCCGATCCCGCCACCTGATTGGCAATGTCCGCTGTCCGGTTCATGTAGTTCAGCGCATTTCCTTCGGATGTTCGAGCGTCTGCCGCGCTATCCCTCGATGCACGCTCGCTTGCCGCCGCAGAAGACGCATTTTCCGTGGAGATTCTTTCGGACTTACTGGCCGCGATTGCGCTGGCATTCGCGGCAGATGCACTCTGCGCTGCGGCCTGCTCTGAAGCGCTGGTATTGGCTACCAGCCGCTTGATTTCTTCGACGTTTTTCAGAATTGCATCTGCCACATCATCGCGGATCGCGTAGAGCAACCGCCATTCATCAGCTCCATCCAAAACGTACTGCGCTGCCATTTCGATGCAGTATGCCTGACTGGCCGGCTTTGCAAATTTCTTGACCTTGTACGATGAACCTGTGCTTTTGCTCGTAGGCAGTCCTTTGACGTCTTCCATCGTGTCCACATAGAATGAGTACCACGCTTCGGTCTCAGTTTCCAGCAGGGTACTTGCAATCAGAATCGCCATATATTCTCCTTTCAGCTGATTCCGTTTTCATCAGCGAATTTCAGAAGGGCTGCTCTTTCGATTTTAAGAAACTCTTCATAGTCGGCAGCGGGAAGTATCTCGAGAGCATCATCTTTTGGCAGTTCGGCCTTGATAGGAAGGCAATCCCCTATTTCGATGTACCGTCGATTGTGATAGTATGCACTTGCGAGCACACGGGCTTTATGAGCCCAGCAGATGCCTGTAAAACGTTTATTGGCCGTGCCGTACATCTCGTAGTTCAAACCAGAACACCAGCCACAGCCGGCAGATACGGGGCAGTCAATACACTTCTGTTCAGACTGCGATGTAAGGGTGATTGCATCAAGTTCAGCTTTTGTCTGACGTTGGGCATCCGTGGTATACAGACCGTCATAGACGCTGCCGAAGCGAACTTTCTTCGATTTTTCCTCGCCAATACTGATAGGCGCATACCGGATGCAGGGGTACGCAGATCCATCAGGAGCGAATGACATCATCGCTCCCGTTCCGCCGCAAAAATTGGTGTCGCTTGTGGTTTTACCACCGAGGATGCTATCTAACATGGTGATGGAAACGTCAAGCTGCTTGGAAACGATGTAGTCAGAAACAGTCTTCATCTGCTCGTAAAGCAGCTTTCCGTCCTCTGGCGTATAGACTGGCTCGTATGCGTAGTTGCACGCAATATCGGTGCATCCCTCGTCCAGCATCATTTTGATGCTGTCTGCGATATACCGGAAAGATCCCGGCACAAAGGTCATCTTTGAGTTCAGCCAGCCAAATCTGTGCTTTGCGTCCTGAAACGCGCTCCATGCCAGAGAAAAACTACCGACTCCGTGCTCGTCCACTCTGTACTTATCGTGCAGTTCTTGAACGCCATCAATGCTGATGGTCACAGACATCATTTCGTGGTACTTGTCAAAAAGGTGCCGCGCTTCAGGGCTGAACCAGAGCTTTCCATTCGTAGCAAAGGATATTCTGGTAAATGGCGCCAGAGGAATTTTGCGCCGCCAGCATTCCGCAAACCAATAATCACAGATTTTTTCAATCAGGGACGCTTCCAGCAGGGGTTCACCGCCGATGAAATCAAGGACAACAGCTCTGGTGTTGCGGTTGATGAAGTCGGAGTCGCCCTGTTCATACAGCTCAAGCAGATAGTCCACGATCTTTCGACCCGTTTCGATACTCATGTGCTCAGCGCCTTTGTGGTGCTCATAGCAATATGAACACCGCAGATTGCACCCGCTTGTTACTTGAAAGGTGATATTTCTGCAGAGCGCGTGATTTACAGAAACATCATCGCCCGCGTATAACCGTTGTACCATGTTGGAGTAGTCTTCGTGTCTTTTACGGGTCAAGGAGATGTACCTCCCCTCGGGCAATATCGAACCAGAATCTTTTAATTTCATCCTCATGCTCCGTATAGCGAGAAATAATCTTATCCTGCACCATTTTGAGCTTCATCTGAGATGCGCGGCACGGTTCCGCATAGTGCATGATGATGTCCTTGGCATCGGCACTTGCTTCCGCATTCAGATGCCGGCCAAGGACGGAAATAAGCCTCTCGTAGGAGTCCGCTTCATAGAAAGCCCGTTCCAAGGTTTCGCTTTCTTCTGGTTTCAACGCGATAACTTTCACAGTTTGCTCCTTTCTCAGCAAGCGTCCATCTTGGGAAGTCTTTCCGCAATCTGAGTGTAGCGTGCGCGGATTTTGTTCATCGCTCCAAGTGCAGAGGTAAGAGCGCGAAGGTTGTTGTTGAAGTCCAAGCGCAAGTATTCGGTAAGCGTGCGCAGGACGTACCACATAGCGAAGATATCTGCATCCTCAGAGCAAGAATACTCGGAGACGCTGCGCAGAGTGTCTCCGCATTTCAGCTGCTTTGTGACAGGATTTGCGGAAAAATTGAATGTTCTTGCTGCCAGCCCAAGTGCAAGCAAGTTCTTGCGCTCGTCAGAAGTGTTCTTGATTTCGCAAGCATTAAGCGCCGATTCCACGACCGTAAGGCAGTAGATGAACCAGCTGTCGAAATCGGTAGCATCAAGAGCGCAAAGGGCACCGATATAGCCGAGACACCAGAACAGCTTGTCTTCTCCGTTGGGAGTTACCGAAAGAAGCATCCCCCAGTCCTCCACATCAACCGGCTCCTGCTGGAGCAGCTTGATAAGGGGCAGATTGCGGAGGTACGACGCTTCAGTGCTTGAATCTGAGTTTATTGCATAATGAACTGTAGTTTCCATATTGTTCTCCTTGTCTATCCATGAAACATGATCGGGCCGGTGCAGCTTCCGCCGCATCCGCTTTTGCAGCTTCCGGTGCAATCATCCGCACACGTTGCCGTGCATCCTGTACAAGATGTATCGCAGGATGCCTTGCAGTATTCTCCGCAGGTGGTGCCGCAAGTACTGTTGCATGTGTTATCACAAGATTTTCCGCAGCTTACGATACAGGAAAACTGGCACGTTCCACCACAGTTGCCTCCGCAGTTTGCCTTGCAGGATGACACGCACTGAGAATCACAGTTGTCTTTGCAAGTTGCGCTACATCCGCCGGAGCAGGTTGAGGAACACCCATCACAAGACCCTTCGCACCCTCCAGAGCAAGACCCCTTACAGCCGGACGAACAGCTATTTGCGCAGGACTGTGTGCACGTTGTGTTGCATCCTCCGGTGCATCCTCCTGTGCAGCTTCCAGTGCACGTTCCTGTGCACGTTCCAGTACAACTTCCACCGCAGTCATTGGCGCATGATCGTGTACAGGTTCCCGTGCAGGTGCCGGTACAGCTTCCAGTACAGGTTCCTGTGCAGGTGCTGGCACAATCATTGGCGCACGACTTAGTGCAGGAACCGGTGCAAGTTCCTGTGCAGGTGCTCACGCAAGAGCCAGTGCAGGAGCCAGTGCAATCATCAGCACAGCTTTTGGCGCATGTGCCGATACAACCGCCCGTACATGAACCGGTACAGCTAGAGCAGGCCGAATAACAACCGGTAGTACAAAGCCCCGAGCAAGCTCCACCGCATCCGCTGGACGTGGCGGTTTCGGAAATCGCGCTCAGTTGACTAAGCAACGCAGCCGCCCGAGTAAGCGCATCTGCAGCAACCTTGGAGCCATTTTCCGGCGTGATGGCGCTTCCAGTAATCGCAGAGATGGGCTGCGTAATTTTCTGGATGTGCTCATTGGCGATTCGCTTACCAGCCGCAGGGGTGACAGAAAAAGAATTGATATAAGCTGCCATACTTCCAACGCTCTGGCCTTGCCCTGTTCCCTCGCTTTTTCCGCGCCGGTTAAGTTCAGCGTCCAGCTGTTTTTTAAGTTCTGTGTAGTCGGCCGAGTAAACCTTTGTGCTTCTTTGAGCCATCACACGCCACCTACTCTCACCTTCACAAGCCGCAGATCCGTGCGGTTATCGCCCTCACAAGCGTATCCCACAATTTTGTTCGTGGGGTACGATTCGCACGAGCCAACCGCGCGCCCAACGCCGGGCGTGCTGGACAGAACGATGTAATCGCCTGTATGGACAGGTCCAACCACTTTCGTGTGAACACGTCCTGCTAAGGACACCGGAATAAAATCGGGCAGGTTTTCCTCAAGGAAATCCTGCCCTTCAGCCACTTTATTTCCACCAATAAGCATAGCGTATTCATCCGTGTGGATGCCTGCAATACGGCCAGACAAGTTCGTAGCCTTGATATACCGCTCTGTCTGGCTCCCAGTATCCAGAGCGATAATATCGCCGGGTTCGGTCTGCTCGCCACGCGGCATGAGCTCCGCATAGTCGTTGTAGACCGCATCGTAGACACGCTGCGCGGAAATATCGCCCGACACTGCCAAAGACTTAAAGTGTGCATCACCTGTGGATGTCACATAATGTACCGTGCCGTTTGCAAAATGCACCGTTCCGGTGAAAGTGCCGCCCGCATTGCGCATTGCGCCAAGGTTTTTGCAGGCATCAGCGGCGGTGCCAGAACCCGTACCGCCGCGTTCAATTGGAAGGTTTCCGCTTGTAATCTGGCTTGCCGAATGCTCATGCGTAGATGGTGCGAAAGCATTCGAGTGCTTACCATCAACCGTATCAGCATCGCAGCCTTTCATCAGCCCGTATGCTGCCAGCAGGGACACAATCTGCTTCGCCGTAAAATCACTCTTAGGCATTGCACTGTTTGCCGTCCTCTTGACAGTAGACAGGTCAGAAACAGCCTGATTCAGCAAGGCACTCAAAATATACGTAACCATGTTGAACTGCTGGCTTGTTGGTTTTCCGTTCAGGCCACCGACAATAGAAGCCCAGCCGCCCTTCCAATCCTCCAGCGAAATGTCTTGTTTCACGCCAGACATCGAAAACGCCACAGTTGCATAATCTTCAAGCGCCCCGGCGCGACCTTCTGCCATAATAAATCACCCCCAGTTAATTGATGGACTGTGCAAACTTTCCTTCGCCGAAACCTGCAACTCGCGGATTGAGATCCACAAAGCCAAAGGTTTCCGCATCCTCTGTCGAGCAGTCCACGCGAACCTTTACGCCCGCAGGACGCACAATAAGGTCATGCGTTCCTAGAATAGACATGACCATATCGGAAAACGGTGCTGAAATCGAAAGAAAGATTGTTGCCGGCGTGTCTCGTCGTTCGCTATAAACCACCTGTGTTGCACCGAAAATAATTTTGGTTGCTTCGATGATTTCATCCGGCGTGCATCGGCAGGAATTGACAAAAGCCTTATATTTCAGGCAAACGCGATAAATATCATCATCGTCTGCAAGTTCTCGGCTTCCAATCATCGCTCCAGCCTGCTGACGGGTCAGACAGACTAGTTGTCCAAGCCGATCAAGCCAAACGCCCGTACAGCTATCAAAATCGTTCAGATTTTCCAGACTCCCAAGGAACAAAGAGGCATTTTCGTACTCCGGCGCAACAGCCCAAATGATACCGTCCAGATTTGACATTTTTTCGACACTGAGGGGCGTTTCTTTTAGGACTTCATAACCCATCAGGACACCCCCTTGCTGGAAAACTGTAAAATCCATTTTCCGTCCGAATTCTTTCGATAGATTGCAGGCGGGGCAATAATTCTGGCGATGCTCCCCATCTCACAATCTTCAGGTAGGTCCTTCAGATCATCTACGGTGTCGCAGATATAATCACCCAGTTTGCTTTCTTCAAAGGATTCCAGCTGAAACTGCATTGGCAGCTTACCATACATTTCCTTGTAAGCGTCAATCATGCTTTCACCACCCGGATGCCGCTCATGCTAATGATGGGCTGCTGATTGATTTGAACTGGTACTATGCCGGTCAGCATAGAGCTATCGACAACCGTCTCAATTTCAGGCTTTTCGCTCAGCAAGCCCCGGATTTCGATATAATCAACACCGGACACGTTCTCCATAATAGGACGAATGAATTTTTGCAAGCGAATCGTTGCGCCTGCCGAAAGATTTTCCTCCATCAGCAAAGATTTGATTCTCGCTGCATAATCATCGTCCAGCCCGCCAGAACTCGTAACCGTAATAGAAAGCAGTAGATAAACGTCATTCACGCGAGTGAATTCCAAATACTGCCGATTGCCGTTGACATCGGTAGCGTAAGCATAATGCTTTCCGTATGCACGGATGCCACCCGCCTTGTTCTTCCAAATGATATTGGCCACGTCTTCGTCAGTGCCGCCCTGAACCACAATTTCAATGCTGTGCGGTGGTCTGCCCGCCGCATCGGTCGTATCATTGTAATTTTCGTATCCAGCCGCAAAGGTCACGCCCTCCACATCGCTGTATAAAAGCGAAACAATGCTCGCAACCGTGCCGGTGCCGCGGCTTGCGACTCGGTTTGTATAACTTGTTCTGGCTTCGGCATCCGTCTGGGTCAGCCGACCCTTAATCGGCGTGATATCATTGGTGCAGGCTGTCCAACCGTCCACGGTAGTAACAATCTGTGTGATAACACCATCAGCCAGCACATAGCTACCATATTCCGCGCTTTCAAACTGGATATTGCTGGTCACTTCCGTAACCGTAATGTACTTGCACAACGTTGCCGAAAAGCTGTCAGCAGCGCCCGATGCAGTCAAAACGATCGAATGCTCTCCTTGATCGTCGGTTTCGTCCGAAACAGTGATACCGAACTTTCCCAAGGCATCAAAGGACTGAACGGCCGCAAGCATCTGCGAGTACGCATCGTCATACGAGGACACGGTCATTTTCTTTGTGATGCTGGAACTTTCTGCATAGGCTCCAACTTCTCCACTGGTCGCATTGCGAGAAACGCCAAAATCAAACGTAAAAGTTCCTGCAATGCTTTCAATCGGACGAATCGCCAGCTTTCTCCAGTTTGCGCTGGAGATTATGGATGCGCTGACCGCCTGAAAAGTACGTTGCGGTCGGCTGCTCGACTGAATCAAAGCACCAACCGGAATGACCGTTCCCTCTTGGCCAGTACAAGAGATAAAATACTTAGTTTTGGCCTGTCCAATGCGGCTCACCCCGCCCACCTGCATCACGTTATCTAACGCAACGCCGCAGGCCGTATTGGGGAAAAGCTGCTGATATGCAGCAGCATAAGCCTCCCAGAGTTCCGCCGGGGCATCCGCAAAAATTGTAAACAGGACGTTCATCACGCTTTGTGGGTTCTCCGATGGGTCAACTCCAACCTCGTCTTTAAACCTTTTGCAGATGTCGGTGTAAATTTCATCCAGTCGGCGCATTTGAAAGCCCTTATCCGTCACTCCGTAGTCCGACATGGGACAGTTCCACCTCGCTTTCTATTTCTCCTTCGGTGGTGGTCGCGGTAAAAGACGCTCGGAGCGTTCTAGTCTTTGCATCCTTTATAAGGTTGATGGTGCCCACCCCTGTTACGCCATCAACGGCAAGGATTTGGTCTCGCAAGGACTTCTCGATCAAGGCTCGATTCGGAACCTTCACAAGGATTGTTTCAAAGTAAGGCGTGCCCATAGCGGTATTGAACACCCATTCTCCTTTTATCCAGCGCAGACGAATTTGCACACCCTGCCGAACGGCATCGATGATTTCAAAATCGCCGGTTTCGTTGATGAACAAATCTCCATCAGCCGCAAGCGCAAGGTCTTTCAATGCCATTACTGCGGCCCTCCTGTCAACCCGTGCACACCCGCATGAGTATGCGTATTCATCACGATGCCGCCAAGTGTCAGCGTTCCAGAAATATCCACATTGCCCTGAACCTGAACATTTCCTTTTATTTTCACATTGCCAGTCACATCAACGGTCGCTGTGGTGATTTTCACACTTGCAGGAAGTTTCTCAACCGAAGTGCCTCCGTTTTTCGACTTAATGCTCCCGTTGGTCACCTTGATTTCCGACGCCCCCCTTTTTACAGTGACAGAGTCATCTTTCATCGTGACAACAGTATCTTTCTTCTTTAGTTCGATGCTGTCTTTCTTGACGGTGATGGTCGCAGTCGGCGCAAAAACAACTGCTGCGTCCTCACTGCCGGCACGCTTAACCTGCTCGCTAGACGATGCAGGCAAGCCCGGCAGCAAGGTTGCATTGGATAAGTCCCACTTCAAGTCTGTTCCAGAGCCGCCCTCTCCGAAAATAGCCACACATCCATCCCCGGAATGCACAGGAAACGCAAACCCGATTGTGCCGCCTGCTCCGGTAGGCATCAGGATGGCCGTGCCCGAAATTTTAGGGTAGGGTACTTCCCTATCATCATCGGTCGTTACTTTCAAATCCGGCGTTAATTCAGCAGTGAAGTTTTCGGACACGTTACCGACCTTAGCAGGTGCCGAGGTGTGGATATTATCCCTCATGTACTGGTCGATGATGCTCACGACTGCATCGCGGAAGTCCTGATCCACGCTACTTCACCTCCACAAACTGCCCAACGCATTGCCAATCGTCGCCCTCCGTATCGCCGGTGAACCTGATTTTTGACGCTCGGTAGTTCCCCTTGTACTCTCTGGATTCCACTTTCACATAATCGTCAATCTGAATATGGCCATTTAGGCAATATGTAACTTCAATGCCTTTTTTGGCCTTTCTTTTGGTCGTATTAGAACTCGCGTTCTTGCTCGTTGAAGATTTGCTACTGGTCGATGCGGATTCAAAGAAAGGCTTCGGTGAACCAATCATGCCGGAATCAGCCGAAAGGACATAAGCCGCCATCGTTAGAGGTTCATCCAGAGCACATATTTGAACGATTCCGTTTTGAACGCTCCAGCGAAGCTTGCTTCTATCACACAGTCGCCCGATAAGCGTCTTTCCTGTGCCAACAAAAGCAAAATTCTTAAAGTCGATCATTTTAGCCTTGGGAGAAAGCTTAACTTCGCACCCCATTTCTTGAGCAACATCCCTGACGATTTTTTCTCCGTTCACAACACCCGAATAACTCAGGCTCACCGTTGTATCTCGTGCGGATGTAAAGCTATCCACAAACTCAATTGTGGTCTGTCGATCCGCGCCGTTTGTTTCGGTTTCAAAACACGTTAGAGAACCGCCCATAATAACAGGCAGGTCATCGCCATATCCAGCACGCAGTTCAATCAGGCAATCTTCCTGCTCCAAAAGGCGCAAGGTTTCATCCGCCAGATTCCAAAGTGTGATTTTCCCTGTATTAGAACTTGAACTATCGCCAATTTCACAGGAAAAGGAACATCGGATAACCCTCTTCGTTTTTTCGTTAGGCTTTCCGATTTCGCGGCCAACAGAATTATTTTTCCCGATTCTTACTCGGTACTGTCTATCCCAGATGTCCATCTGTTACACTCCAAGCTGTTTTGCAGGAAGGTATAACAATTTTGCCTTTCCATCCACAAAATCATTGCGGCCAATTGTTTCCTGCTCCGTTTCAACGCCAAGAACGCCCGGCGGACCTCCTTGGGTTTGATAGTAGAAATTCCAAATCGTCCCCGGCACGAGCCGCGCCATGCCGAGGATAATATTCATTTCTGCGTCATATATACTGAGCATCCAAAAGCCACCGTATGCGTTCCATGTCAGCCGGAGATTGTAGTACACTTCATCAAGGTTCACGCGCATGATGGAATCGTTTCGGTCCGGCACAGAGATTTCATAGTATTCCAAATCCATCGCCTATACCTCACTTAAACAATCCTATGGCTTTTGCCCCAGAACAAAGAATACTGCTGCGGGAAGAAGATTTTCCGCTGCTGGAAGATTTTGCCGTGGAGGTGCTCTTCTGGCTCGCACCGGTATTCTTTTTAGACGTTCCTCCGCGAGCGTACTTTATGCTGATATTTGCAGTTTCTGTCGAATTGATAGACACCTGCTTCAATTTCAGTTCAATACGTTCGCAGTTACTTTCCTCTTTGGGGAACGTCACGCTCTCGATGCAGACATTCTCATAGCTGTCACCGCCGGCCGTAAAGGTCATCGGTGTTCTTTTCTCCCACAACTGCCGCAACTCCTCGACAGCACTCTGTACCCGGCTCGATGATGCCGGGTGCCGGTCCGCCCATGTAATCGGCGCGTTAGAAATCACAGCTGTGACATCAAGCGTCACCGCTTCCAGACAGATGTGGTCACTGGCGCTATACCCTTCTTCCGTTGCGTAGTCCGGGATCTTGCTGGACAATGTTTCCGGGCGTTTGATGATAGCATCGAATTCAAAATCTCCCAAGCGTGCGGGCTGTGTCGCTTCCATCAGGCATCACCTCCCGTAATTAAGCGCATGCGTCAAATCTTTCGTAGATTGCGAGGACTGCGAACTCACGGTAGACTGCAGTTTGGATGCGGCATTGCGATCAGACACTTGGAACGTGTAGCTTTGTCGGTTTTCCTGTTTTACAGTGATGTTTTTGGTGTTAGTGGTATTGGAGAGGGGTGCGGACATAACAGCACTCCCAGAAACAGCACGCCCGCCAGACGCAAGTGCTCCAGCCGTGCTGCGGAGAGACGTTTTGCCTTTGCCTTTGGGATTGCCGCCACCAGAACCGCCTTTATCATCATCGCCGTTTCCACCAGTGAAGAAATCCACAATTCCATTCCATAGCCCCTTAGCCCACTGAATTTTCTCTCCGAACCAATCAAAAAAGCCCTTCAGCCAGTCCCAGATTGCCTGTGCGCTTTCTTTCATCGGTTCCCATGTTTCACCGAAAGCAGCCCGTCCCAAACCATTCAGAATATCGAGGAAGTCTTGCCACAGTTCACGACATCCATTCAGAAACTGGGTGAAATCATGGGTTTGAAATCCCGTAATCAAGCCAGCCAGAAGGTCGAACAGATGCCCGCCCAGTGTGATGATGTCTGCAGTCAGGTCAACCAGTCCTTGCCAAAGGGCTTGCAGAACAACTAAAATCGAGCCTTTGTGCTCCTCCCAGAACCGTCCCAGCGAATCAAGAGCGTCTCGGCCAAACTGCTTTGCTCCCTCGAAGAACGCACTGATTTTCTCTCTCAATGCGTCAACATCAACACCAGCCTCGCTCAGGAGCCGCCCAAAGACGCTATCGCCGCCCTGCAGGAAAGTAAAAACATCTTCCAGCACAAGGAACAGTAAGAGCCATTTTGCGGCCGCAAGGGCAGTTTGCAGATTAAACCCTTGCAGGAGTTTCACTGCGCCCGCTAAGAAAGACAAAATCTTGCTTCCGTTGGTTGCAAGGAACAGAGCTGTGGCGACCATCACGATTAGCTTCAGCAGCTGTTCTACGCCGCCAAGTTTCTCGGCAATATTTTTCAGCCACGAAGTCAGCCGTTGTACTTTTCCAATCAGGAAATCGCTTATGGTTTTTATTGCTTTGCCAATACTGGTTGTGATGCCAAGCATGTCATCTGCGCCTGCAAGCCAAAGCCCCCACTGATTTCTGACATAAGTAAGAGCGTCCCCGATGCCGAAACCGAGTTCATCAAAGTTCTTTTGAATATCGCTTTCCGCCGCAAAGAACGCTTCTTTCAGTTGCTTTGCGGAAAGTTTTCCGCTCTCTGCCAGATTTTGGAGTTGCTTTTCGGACACTCCCATTGCAGACGAAATGGCTTTCACCACCTCCGGGGCAGCTGTTTTCAAGTTGGAAAAGCCAGATTTATCCAGCTTGCCCGAAGACATAGCCCTTTGCAGTACACTCATGGTGTTGTCAAGATTTGCTTCTCTGCCGGAGCCCTTCTCCAGTTTTTCGACAAGCGAAACAAACTTCACAGCATCATCAACCGGGAACAGTTTACCGTTCAACTGCACCAGCTTTGTCACATCTCCGGCCATGACCCCGTATTCTTCACGGCAATCCTGAGCCCCTTGCAGAATCTTCTGCTGAATCTCCGCTTGATTCCCCATTTCACGGGTTGCTCCGCGAATGGTATCATTGATACCGCCGAATTCTTCTACAAGATTGTTGATTTGTGTGAGCGAAAACCCAATCCCGAGAGTGCCGAGCAGCTTTTTTGCGTAGTTTTTGATTTCATCGATACCAGATTTAGCCGCTTTCACACCATCGTCCGTAGCTTTTTTCGATGGAAGTCCACCCGTTTCCTTTTGGGCTTTCTCTACCTCTTTCTTGATTTCATCAATGCCTGACTTGACTTTTTTCTTCATCTCGTCCGCAACATTCTGGACGGTTTTTATGCCCTTTTTGACATTTTCAACCGTGGCCTTCACCTGTTGAACTGTGCCCTCATCGATTTTAAAACCAATCTGATTGACAAACTTTCCAATAACCGCTTCTCTCGCCATAACAGTTCACCCCCTTTCCTCGTTCTGACGTTTGGTCATCATACGCTCAATATCGCGTTGCATAACAACGATGTCGTATAACTTCAACGCCTCGTCTAAATTATATTTTTCCTTCAATTCCGTCATCGTGGCAACTCGCTCACGAATCAGGGTATACATGACCCATTCCAGCCCTGTTATTTGCTCGCTGTCAAAATCTCCATACTCCTCTGGTCCCCCACTTTGTATTTCGTCATGAGCTTTCCAAAGAGGGTGACGATATCGCTGAAAAAACCGGAATAATTCTGACGGACGACTTCAACGCACAATGCGATTGCTCCAGCAAAGTTCATGCAAAAAATTTCATCGAACGCATCATCGTCCAACGGTTTCCAACTGGATGCTTCATCATCGAAATAACTGACGTTGTTATAATTCAGCGTAAGTTCAGAGATAAGCTTTGTCAGGGCCTTTCCGTTAATATTTCCGAGGGCAACCGTAAGGGCTTTTGCGTCCAGATTTACACCCTCAAAAATTTCAAGGTCAAGGTCTTTTTTATCGCCGCCAGACATTGTTGCGACTCCGATAATTGGCAGAACGATTGCAGCAACGTCTCCAAAGACGTATGCTGCATTCATTGCTGCAAGAGGGCGAATCTTGAATTGGAAGTTCCCAACCGTTACGTCCTGCATTTCCATGCGTTTCATTTTCATATCAGGTTTCCTCCTTTCAGTTCTTCGGCTCCATCTTGCCAACAGCCCGCAGTGTCCACTCCTGATTCTGGCCGGTCTTACCGTAAGCGCACGGGGCAGGCTTGGAAACCCATGCCTTAGGCGCCGTAAAATCTGGGTTAGAGCCCAGATCTTTGATTTGCATATTGAAAAGGCCGCTGCCCGGGGTTTGCTTGTTATTGTTGTACTTCTTCAGCAGCCAGTTGTTTGTTTTGGAACCGTACTGCAGAACCAACTTGATTTCATAGCGAGGATCATCCGGAATCGAAATGACCACTTCGCCATCTGCACCGGCTTCATCCGTCACACCATCGCCCTGCGGAGTAATGGTAATAAAGCCATCCTCCGTAAAACCAGACGCGATGTGAATGCCCATGGTGCACAGAACGTTTTTCGGGGAGTAAACGGTTACATCTCCACGCATTTAGCGGTTCTCCTTTCTCAGTAATTCAGTGTGCCGCCAATTTTCGCGGCAATCAGGGCACCTGCCAGCTGTGCTGTCCATGTCACACCGGTAAGACGGCGGCTCTTACGAGTTGCGGCATCCAAATCGGCCGCGCGCGGCACAGTGACGGTATATGCACGAGACGCTTCTCCATCATCGGAAGAAGCATCCTGCACAATGCCACCAGCACGCACGCCCTCTTCCAGCGCATCAATGACAGCGTTCTGCACCAGCGCAATGCCCTGATCGGTATAAGGCACTTTGGGCAAGCCCAGAAGCAGGTTCAGCACCTTGGACTGAATTTCGGTCTTCAGCCAGTCACGGAAACGAATGGTGTCGATCCACTCGCCACCGCTCACCTTGCCACCTTGCACCATGGCTTTGCTGCCAACAGTTGTGTAATACGAGATATTGCGTGTTTCCAGACTTGCAATATCCGTGGTGGACAGTCCCTGTGCAGACACCATGGAAAGGGACTTAAAGCACCACTGCTCACTGCCCGGGTCATAGGAGAGGAACCGGGAGGCGTAAGCACAGTTCACGCAGTCGTTCTCGGCGGTAGCGTGAATGACCGCAGTGCGAAGCATTGCATCCGATACCGGAGAGGACGAAATGCCGGTTGTCTCGCAGATACACAGCTTTTCATTGGCTTCTGTCCAGTCGGCAATGCTCTGGTAGAAGTCCTCCTTGATGCCCGCCGGGCAGATGCAGTACCAGCCCGGCATACCGATGGCTCTGTCAAGAGTCACATCCACCTTTTCGGTGGAGCCGCTGGACAGCTTCTGCACCGCAATCATTACCGCGGGCGGCTTCGGGGACTGTCCAAACACCTTGCTGGCACCAATGTACACAGGGTCGTCCGCTGCGAATCCGGCGCTCTTGAGGTCCTGCAAGCTCGCATAACCGGCAACATCAGGTGTAACGCGACCGCCAGGGGCTTTAGGCAGAGGGCCGACAATGAGGATGGTGTCATAACCACCATCAATGGACATCGCTTCGGAGATCTGGATATTGACCTCAACGATTTTGTCGATATTCATGTGGTTTCGCTCCTTTACTCATTTCGGATTTCTTTTTTGACTTCGACTTCGTCAAACCATCCGGCTTCCATGTCTGCAGCTTTTTTGGATGCTGCACTGGCATGGTCTTCCGAATACTCGCCGTCAATCGGAGCCAAGGCAGCGTACTCCTTAGTACGCTGCACAAAATCCACATAAAAAGAACAGCGCGCCCTCTCTACGCCGGGCGCGCTGTTATGGATCGGTTCAGGTGACCCTTCCGTGCATACCGTGATATTCATGGCGCGCATTTTGTCACCTGCGTATTGGCTATCAAAGAACTGAATAGCTTGTTCAAGGTCGTCCACGACCGTTGACAAGCCAACTTTTTTCACCCCGGCAGCATGCTCCGTCTTGCTCTCGGTGACCAGTTCAGCAGAAAACGGAATGCGCTTGCATTTTTCCTGCCAAAGAATCCCGTTCTTGACGTACTCAAACGCGTTCACCAGCTCGATGCGTTCAAAGTCGAGAACGACATACGGAAGCGGTGGACGAACGGAATTGGGATAGCTGTAAATCACTGTGCAATGAGGGTACAGTTCCACAAACATGAGCCGAACCGCCTCGCGGCACTCAGCTGGTGTCATTGGCAATCTCCCCTTTCTCGCCCTCAACAGCTTCAAACTCTGATATCCAGTGCTTCAGGATGGTGTTTCCCCAGTAGATGGACGACTTGCAGGCGTACCACTGCCCCATGTAAAGCAGACGATCTCCCGTTGTCTGTTTATCCGGTTCCGTAGGAAGAAGCTGGACATCACTATACACAGTCAAAACGCCAGTCGTAGAGCGGCCAGAAGCATCGTCCTGATTGCGGCGCGTTTTGGCCTGCACATCAAGCGGAAGCTGCATATCCGAGTAAGTTGTTTCGGCTGTGCCACTGTCCCAGCTGGTGCCCTTATAGCGGCGCACAGTGTACATCTGCTTAAAGATGTTCATTTCTTTCCTTTCTTGATAACGTACTGACAGTTCTGACGCAAGGCGCCTGTATCAATCAGGGGCTTCGTGGAACTCTTCCCTTTAATATGCACAGGCACCGGGCCTTCCTTGCCATATTCGTTCATCATCCAGCCGCCCTCGATGGTGATGGGCGCGTTGGGTGCCCATTCCTCATCTTTGATTGCATCCTGAATCATGGACTTTGCCTGAGAACCAATCGCATTGGAAACCGCATCAGCTGTTTCCAATGAGGACAAAGCCTGCTGCGAAAACTCTGATAGTTCTTCCGAGTGCTTTTTGATGGTGTCCATAAAGGGACGGGCAGGAATCATCACCGACCCGTCTTTGTGGAGGGTTCCGTAGTGGTTCCAGTAGGCGACCTCGGCCAGCGATGTTTCATCGTCAGCCGCCTTTTGGTCTGCCTGATACCCAACCTCTATGGTCACATTGGACAGTTCGTTCAGGCGCTCCATCGCCGCTCTTCCCTCTGGCGTCAGGTCAAGGCCGATGTCATTGGCTATCGCCATGGGCAGGTCTCCTTATCGAATCATGATAGGCACGATATGCCGGTTCCGAATCGAAATAAACTGCAAGCCGTAGGAAGTAAGCTGGTACTCAGCATCTCCGGTGGCCCCGGCGGTGCTGGTGGCAAAGGATATGCTCACGCCACCTTCGGATACGCTGGCAAGACGCCCAGTGTTTGCAATGGTTCCAAGGGAGTTATCGCCATTGCCTGCCATTTTCATAGCATGACACACCAAAAGCGCCACTGCCAGATTATAGTCCGCGCCGAATTTTTTCTGCGAAATAACCGGTGCTTGCAGACCGATCCAGAACGAAATGTCATCGTCCGGCATAGCCTTAAACTCAGCACCCACCATCTTTACAATTTTGGTGATTGCGGCCACATCGACGGCATCCATCAGGATTCAGCCTCTGCGGAGGCATCGGAAGCAGGCTCCTGTTCTGCCTTGGCCTTGCGCGCCTTCTTCTCCTGCACCTCCTGCATCAGCCCCATGCTGATATAAAAGCCAACAGTGTCAGCAAAGGTTTCGCCAACTTCTGCAGTATCGCCCGGCAGCATGGACGCATCGCCGATACAGATGGGCTTCACGGAAATGTTTTTGATCTTCATGGGGTGTTACTCCTTTCTTACAGGCCGTAGACCAGACAGGCGGACAGCGGATAAGGAATCATCATGCCTGCATCGCGGCCCTCGCAGTTGATAACGATTTCCAGATTGCGATCCTGCGGCGCGTGCTGAAGGAAAGCCATGGGAACCTCGTGGGACATCTTGTCCGGGTCTTTGGTGTACAGCAGGCCGATGTTCTTGCCAGTGCTGTTGTAGTCCTTGTTGCCCTTGGACAGTTCGCCAGCAACTTCCCAGTTCTTAATCTGGGGAGTGTGATCCTTGATGTAGGACAGAACGGATTCGCCGGTGCCATCGATGCGGCGCAGGTTCAGGCTGGTGTACAGGTCGTTGGGCATGACCCAGCTGTCCGGGTGCTCCACATTCTGGGTCAGGGTGTCGATGTAGTTCAGGATGCCAGCAATGTCGGCCGCAATCTCGTCTGCGGTCTTGGATGCCCAGTCGGCCTTACCGGCTGCACCGTTCTGCAGGGTATAGATAGGGATATTATTGCCGGAGGACAGAACGCCGATGATGCCCGTCTTCTCGTCGCCGTGCCAAATCAGGTGATTCACCTTGACATCATACACCCGGCGGGCCGCTTCAGCACGCGCAGAGTCCAGAGACTTCATAACGCCCAGAACCGCATTGCGGCGGCAGGCACGCAGTTCCTGTACGTTGTAGCCGTAGCTGTCACCGATGTTGACAATTTCCGCACGATGGGGAGTGCCCTTCACATCGACACGGGGCAGGTCGCTGGCGTAGTTGGCGATAACATCAGCAAAGCCAACCGGCTCATAGCTGTAGTATTCGATATACGCAGCTCCCTCATCGGTTTCGCTGGTCTGAGGGAAGAGCTTCAGGCCGGACAACTCCGGGAAGTCCTTATCGTACGCCTTGGTCTTGACATGCGCCAGCTGCTTGGCGAAGAAGATGCCTGCATTGTCAGCAGCATCCATGCGAAGAACCGCACCGGGGAACGGGTTCTTATAGGCCTCATTGATAAGAGAAGAACACTTGCCGGACAGGGCAGCGCGATCCTCCTCGCTGTAGCCGTTTGCGGGGTCAAAGGGATTAAACTTAGACATGGGTTATACCTCCTTAGAGCTGCTCTACGAACTGGGCAGGTGCGATGCCGTTCTGTGCCGCACCGATGAAGCGAGCCTTGACAGCCAGATTGGTGCCCTTGGTCGGAGTGAACTTGCCAGCATCATCACCGGCAATCACCAGATATACCGGCTGACCATAGGCAGGTTCCACAGAATCAACCAGCTGCACCCACAGCTTGCCAGACTGACAAACATCCAGAATCTGGCCTTTGTGCAGGAGAACGGCACCATCATCATCCATTTCGGTGTTGGCGCTGTACATTACAACGCCCTCAAACTTATCGACGGTTGCGCCGGTAGCCGGCAGGGTAATATCTTTGCCCGGCTCTGCGCCCTGCACAACGCCGAGACCAAAGAACATCTTGCCATCATCAGCGCCATTCCGGCGAGTGACGGCCTCGTAGTTTGCGCGGTCATAAAGCAGACCGGGAATGCCACGGCTCGGTTCACCGTAGTTCATCTGTACAGCCATGTTCATAACTTAGTCCTCCTTTTCAGCAGCGTGACGCTGAATCATGCGGCTGCGAGCCGCAGCAGGGTCGTTCTTCTTGCCGGCATCACGGACGGCCGCATTTGCGGAATCCGCATTGAAAATCTGGCGACGCTGGTCCGCCACGCTCTTGCGACCGTTGATTTTCTCCTTGGCGATGTCGAAAGCGGCGTTGATATAGGCACTGCTCTTGCCGTCCAAGCGCATACCCGGGATAACGGCGTGCACGACCTTTTTCTTTGCCTGCATGACCGGCATGGTCTCCATGCCATCAAGATGCAGCTTGTCTCCCAGACGGCACAACTCAACGCGCTGGCTGACCTGCGCCGCAATAGCGCTGGCGCTATCATGGTTCAGCTGGCTGTTGGAACCATCCGGGTTATCATCCTCGTCCTCAGTGGGCTTGGTATCGTCCTCTGCGGCATCAGCGCGGGCATTTGCGGCATCCAGCATGGACAGCAGGGTGTTAATGTCCGCTTTGGCCTGACCGTCCTCCATGGCGTCACGGCGGGCGGTAATCTCTGCCAGTGCATCAGGCTTGGTGGAATCATCCTCACCATCATCCTCGGTGGGCTTTGCAGGCTCACCGCCTGCCGCCGGGTTGTTCTCATCATCAGCAGTAGCGCCGCCGGTTGTTGCCGTCAGGTACGCCTTGATTGCTGCCTGAACGCCAACAGGGTCAAGGCCGGGAGTCACAGGGGGACTGCCCGCGCCCTCGCCATCATCTGTGGTAGGCTTCGTAGTGTCCACGGTGGCATCATCGTCCTGAGTGGGGTTGTTCATCTTCTCGTTCTCATCCATAGGGGTCATACCTCCATTGCTATCTTGGCTGTCCATATTCAGGCGGGCATCATCACCGGCGCGAGCGACAGCTACCAGCGCCAGATGATTGACACGGATATGGGTCTGGATTGCGTCATACGGTTCTCCGTTCCATTCTCCGGGTTCCATGATAAGATCCTGATAATACCCAACGGACAGTTCCCGCAGACCGGATGCCTTTACTGCATCCGGGTCGTCAATGACGATTTTTGCGCGGACGGTTTCTCCGTCCTGCTGTCCAGGGGTCAGGATTGTTCCCACTCTCTCTCGGTGGGCATTGTCCTTGTCGATCACCTGCGCATCGTGGGTTATGATGATGGGCTTTCCCTCATAGCTTGCAAGGCTTTCCGGGTCAAACACATCTTCCGGTCTACGCAATTCTCGACGCTCCGAGCCATCTTCCAGCGTGTACTTGAAGATACCCGTGCGGGTCAGAATGGGGTTATCATAAAAATATCCCTCGGCGCTGTAATGCTCATCGACAGGTACACTGTCGGTTCGCATTTCGCTCCGAAGGACTAGCGGCGGGGTATTCTGTTTCATTGTTTTTTCTCCTTAAAGGCTACAGAATTCAGCCTATCGAAGTTAAAGACAGGTTTTGCAACACAGCGGCACTGGTAGTCCTCTCCGGGATTGCAATGCCGCCCGCTGTACACTTTGCCGTGCTTTGTCATGTACCACATGGCCGGCGGGTCATCATAGCGGAATTTCTGACCGTTAAGTTCACGGTGGCATTCACGCACACGTTCATCGCCTGATGAACTCCAGATATATTCCTCTACCCCAGCGGATTCCTGCCTTGTACGGGTCAGATTCGCGCTCAGAGTGCCCACTTGGTCACGCGCAAGAAGATTTGCTTTCGACTTTGTCACATCAAACCGGCGTTGAATTTCATTGGAAATCGCCGCCGGGGTGCGGCCTTTTGCAAAGCCCTCAATAATGACGTTCTCCATATCATCGAAGCAGTCGCTTTCAATGCTGGTAATGAAGCTGACATTTTGCTCAACCCATCTTTTAAGCATCAGGTCGTATCTTTCGCCGAGAAAGAAATCATCATGGATATCCACTCCCAGCGTGGCGCGCACGCTGCGCTGCCATTCTTTGAGTTGCCGCCGGTCGGTGTAGTCAGCGCACCGGCGAACATCCCGTTCCAACGGATCGGTTTTCAGCCGCCGACTGAGCCGGTCACGCATAATGCGGAACCTGTTCTGGATGCGGCGAACCATGTCGCTGTATCCATCATGTCTGATGCTGTCGGAGCCGGTTTTCTGTTCTTCCGCAACGATAGCCAGAATTTCAGGCATGGATTCTCGCACAATCTTCTGCAGTTCTTTCAACCGCCGATTTTCGATTGCGCGCATCTTGCTTTCTGCCCACTGCGGATACTCCGGCTCGATCTTTGATTTTTTCGTCATTGAAGAGCGCCCGGTCATGCCGGGCCCATTATTCTTCACAGGCATATCCACCTCATTATCTTTCTGGGAATCATCTTCCCTTTGCAGGCATCAAAAAGACCCTGCATCTCCACCTTGATGCAGGGTCTTTGTTCTTATGGCATGCAGCACTTGAATTTTGACCTTTTGCTTACAGCGCGCATCCGTCCAAGCGCGAAGCGGAAGGAACGCGGTTTATGGCTCCGCGCTGGCTCTGTCATGGAACAGGCCAGAACACTTCGCAGCGGTCTGTTGGGAGCAGGGTCAGTGCCCCCTCATGCCATCGAGGTGCCGATTACGGTGTACGGCGGGTGGTGCTGGAGGTGGGGATTGAACCCACAGCCTGACGGTTACAAATCGCCTGCTCTATCCTATTGAGCTACACCAGCGTAAAAGCCGAGGGTACCGGGCTCGAACCGGCGGTCTGGGAGTCAAAGGCCCATGCCTTATCCAACTTGGCCAACCCTCGATATGGAGCAGTCAACGGGGCTTGAACCCGCGGCATCCTGCTTGGAGGGCAGGCGCTCTACCAGCTGAGCTATGACTGCAAACAAAAAGAGCCTTTGCGAGGGACGCTTTCACGTCACCTGCAAAGGCTCTCAACGCCAATATTTTAGTCAAACACCTTTTTGCCTTCAGCAAACTTCTTTTTAGCTTCGTTCAGGCTGATGCGGTTATAACCACCGCGATAATCAGGATCCGCTCTCTGCACGCCATCATTTACCCAGCCGCACACGGGGCATTCCTCAAAATCGTTGTCTTCATCAAAGCTATGCTGCCCACATAC
Organism: uncultured Faecalibacterium sp.; assembly: GCA_934525405.1. Taxonomy (GTDB): domain Bacteria; phylum Bacillota; class Clostridia; order Oscillospirales; family Ruminococcaceae; genus Faecalibacterium. Next base: position 64,464 of record CAKSZF010000001.1, on the reverse strand, counting down.
CGGGCAGATGATTTTCTCAGTCATCTTCGATTCCTTCCAATTCAAGCTGACGTTTATAGTAATCTTCCCCATCGTCAGGCTTGAACATCGTTCTTACACCCTTCTCTGGGGAACCTTTTGCAAAGTCATTTTTCTTCGCGTCATACCGGCACACAAGGCCATCTTTTGTCTTGTAGCCTTTTATGCCGTTTCCGCACGGGCTTTCCAAAAGTTGAACCGCCCGCTTTTCGTACTGCTCCTTTGTCGTAATGCCATCGGGAGCGTACTCAGCGGCGTGGGTTCTTCCATTCTGCCAGTGGTTGTTCAGCTTCTGCTTGTTGGGGAAACCTTTCACCTTGAAAGTGTTCGCGCCTTTTGCCGAAACTGCGTTAGAATTTATTTTAGCATGACTTTGAGAATCATTCAAGTCTTTTGATGGATTTTCCTCGCTCGATACATCTTTTAATGATGTGGAGCCGCCAGAACTGGAAAATTTTCCATTCTCGTCGCGATTGTGCTTGCTCTCGTCAAAGTCGTCCAGCGTAATGCCCAGCTGCTCAAGGTATTCTTTCACGCTTCTGAGAAACGGTTCAAACACCAGCCCACCGGGCACATCCTGTTTCAAAATCTGTTCAGGGGGCATCCATGTAGCCGTGAACATCTCCTTTTGGTCGCACCGAGGAACGCCATCGAAGCCATTGACGAGATAGATCTGAACGGGAAGCACCTCATCCGGCTTGCCCTTGCAGTTACCGAGATAGGTAATGTCCCCTACGTCAATATTGAACTCTTCCTTTGCTTCCCGGCGGAATGCCACACTCGGCGTTTCCCCGGGTTCAATGTGACCGCCGGGGCCGCACCAACCTTGCCCATCGGAACGTTGGCCGCAGAGGATTTTCCCATCGTTCAGGACGAAGCCGGCAACATAACCGCAGTCCCCTTCATCCGTAACCAGGTTACCTGCCGCAGGCGGGTTCTGCGGATTGGTCGGCTGGGGAACGTTAGCCCCACCCAAGCCCCAGTCCTGATTGACATCCGCTTCCGTGATGATGTTTTCAGGATCAAACTGTTCATCCTGCGCCAGAGACCGGCGAACCTCGTCGGTTTCCAAGATGCCAGCGGTAACGTATGCGGAAGCCGTCTGTGCTCTGGCAAGTTGGGCTGCAGCATTCGCCTGATCCTGCGTAGCCTTTTCATCGTCAGACAAGCTCCAAGCGCTCTTGTAGGTAATGGTATACTCTGGCACCTTATCGATTTCACCGTTCCACGCCATTCCGCGCAGAATCAGTTCGACCAGCGTGCGGGTGTTGTCCCGGAGGTCACCGGACTGGATGCCGGACACGGCCTCCTTATAGTTTTCCATATCCCCTTCACCCGTGGCATTTTCGCCAGCCGGGGAGCGTCCAAAGAGCCTTGTCTGCGGAATATGGCTCACAGCGGACAGCATAGCACAGGCATTGTCCAGAATGTCCTTGACTCCCGCCACGGACAGGGATTGAATGCCAACATCCTCGCCATCTGCATCAATGAAGACCATGTTCAGCAGATTACGGGCAAGGTCAAGCATTTCCATGCGCTGAAGAACCGTATCGTCACCGTCTACCGTAGACAGGACGTTTGCGAGGTTCTTCATTTTGTATGTCACCATTGACAGCCGTTCCAGCAGGCGAATGGAGTAGCCCGGACCGATGCAGGCATTGCGAAGTTCTTCGCGGATGCGCATATACTCCGGGATGCCCCATGTGCGGTAGAGATTTGACATCGTGGAGCCTTCGGGGATTTCTCCGTTGTGGAACACTAAGCATCGCGAGGAATGTACTACATAGCTGCCGTACACACTGTTTATCTGATAAAACTCCGGGATGCCAGTTCCGCCCTTACGATAGTCTTCATCTGCCGGATTGTTTTCGTAGCCGTTGATCCACAGCGGAAACACCTCATTCCGTCCGTAAACCAACAGTTCTTCCACGCCATGAACGTCCCGCCAGTTCAGCGGATCCTGAAGAAGTCTTCCATCGTCCACCAACATAACAACAGCAGAGCCGCCAAACAGCCGCGCCCATTTCAGCGCTTTCGCGAGCCTGCTTTGGTAATGGATAGTCTGCAGATGGTCGTCAAGACGCTTCTGCAAATCCTTATCCTTGACGCCAAGGTCGATACCGTTCTTGGTGGCATCGTCTGCCGGGGCATCAATGATGGTTGAGAATAGTCCGTTTCCTGCATAAAGGTCGGCCAATTCCGCATCCGTCACAGCTGCACCGGTTGCCCACTGGTAATACTCAGTGCTGTCGTGCTGGGTACCATACTTGTTCAGAACGTTGTAATAGCCGTCGAGGCGAAGTTGCGTTTTGATTTTTCCGGGGATAACTCTTTTCACCTTTTTCTCCTTTCCGGCTATCATATCAGACTGCGTACATCAAAGATGCCGCCCTCGTATAGCGCAAGAGCTACCGCATCAGCGCGGTCAGGACTGGTCAGACCGCGCTTTTTCAAAGCATCCTTGCTTTCAAGCTTCAACTTTGCTGGAGCACCACTAAAGATATATTTACGGGTGGTAAGCTGCCCTATCAGGGTTGAATCGTTCGGGATATGCAGGGTGCCCGCCGTGGCCATATCCCGTAGGACCGCCCACATCCACGTTGCGATATCTGCATAGCGCCCGGCGGCTTCCTTGTCCGGCACAGCGCTGGAGAAGTTTACCGGCACGACCATCAGCTTGGTTAGCTTCTGCCGAATCTTTTCTCGGTTGAGTATGTCGGTCACGCCTCCGCCAACGCCGGTGTCATCAATGACCGCGTAAATCAGACCGCGGTACTGCGGATACGCTGCACGCATGGTTTTATATATCGCAATGATATCGTCTGCCGTAGCATACAGGTCTTGACCATGGCGCGTGACCAGCTTTTGGATATCTCCATCAATGTTCTGTGCAATGGCCGTATCGTCGTTGCCAAAGCGGGCAACGTCACACCCGATGGAGATCCGGGCTGGAGCACAATGTTCCAGAGGTTCAGTATTGACAGCCTTTGTGGCGAGTGCCATCGGAATAAAGACGTCGTCCTCATTCTCCGGGAACTCGCCGTCAACACGGACGCGGACTACATTGCTGTTCTTGCCAAACTTCCGCTCCAAGTCAGCGATATTCTGCTTATTCGTGCGGGGGCTGTCCCTGCTGGACACCTTCATGCAGTAGTAGGACTGTGCGTCTACGGTGTGTGAATCGTGGAATGTGCCAGTGTTCTGCGTTGGGTTTCCGCACATCAGTAAGCGGTTGTTATCGCCGGAAAGCGTACCCTGTATAGCCTCCATGATGGGGTCAGCAACACCAGATGCCTCGTCCACCACGAAAAGCATATTATCTTCGTGGAAGCCCTGCATATTCTCCGGCTTGGTGGCTGTGCGAGCCACGGCGAACCAGCGTTTCTCATGTCCTCTCATGTAAACACGAGTCTTTGTCCACACAAGCATAGCCTGCAAGACAGGGCTGCGTTCCTGCCACTTGGCAATTTCAGCCCAGAGGACATCGTTTAACTGCTGGCGGGTCGGAGCCGTGCACACCACGCGCGGATATGGGAAACAGGACAGAAACCAAAGGACTAGGTTTGCTTCAAAGGCAGTCTTGCCAACGCCCTGTCCTGAGCGAATCGAAACCTTGCGGTGTTGTGCAATAGCTGTGGCGGCTTCTTTCTGCCACGGATCAGGCTTGAAGCCAGTGACCTCTTTGAAGAATAAGCAAGGGTCTTTACGGTACAGCGGGATCCGCTTGGCAAAGACTTCACGTTGTCTCAGTGCCATCGTCCGCATCCTCCGCTTCCGTGTCTGCCGCCTCGACCGCCGCGACCCAATCGTCTACCAGCTCATTCTTGCCGCTGTTGCTCATTCTGCGCAGGTCGGCAAGCTGTTGTATCACCTTGGACTTCTGGCGCTGTACATCGGTCAATAGCCGCTCTAAGCGTTCCACGATAAGGTAGCTTGATTCAACGGTGGTTGATGTTTCTACGGTGGTGCCGGGGAGCCTTTCTTCCCGACTGACTTTGGCATCTATCCGCTCAATGTAGACCTCCTTGTCGTGGGCCTCTTTTTCCTTATCCTCATCCAAGCGGGTAAACGACCGGCTGGACTTGGATGTGTGCACCGACTGGATGTGCTGCTTCTTTTCCTGGACTGCGGAAATGCGCTGAAGCAGAAAGGCCTCCCGGGCAGTCAGCAGTTGAAGCTCCTGTATCAGCAGGTCTTCTGCATCCACATCCTTCGTGCAGTCCTGGATAGCTTTCTGATTCTCTTCCGAAAAGGCACCGAACATTACAGCGGACCACCCGCCGTGTTTCAAGGCATTCTGGTTTCCCGGCGGCGCACCACCATGATTGCCAACTGCATTGACATTGCCCGGCGGTGCACCCGGTTTCGGTTTTCCATCCTGCGGGGCTTTCGGGGTGCGCTTGGAGGATGCACCTTTGGGGTGCGGCGAGGTGCGTTTCTTGGGTGCACCCTTTTGTGCATCCCAATAGCGCTTCTTCCACGATTTCACAGTGTTCAGCGATACGCCCAGCTTCTTTGCGATTTCGGTGCATCCCATCCCTTTCTTATAAAGGGTGAACGCCTTATCTCGCGTTTCCATCTACATCGCCACCACTATCCTTCTTCATTTTCTGTCCCGGTATCTACCCGGGCTGTTGTGTTGTTCCGAAGAAAAAGCGCCGACCCTTTGCAGAGCCAGCGCCGCGTCCCCTCTCACACGACCTTTGCGAGAGCGGTTTTAGAGATCATCAGGTTTCCCAGTTCCACAGCTAGGAATGTGCCCACGAACAGGCCAGCACTTGTCAGCCAGAACGGTGCGCCGACCATCATAGACAGTTCCACGCCGATGAACAGAGCCACGGACAGGGAGAGGATAACCGCTTTCCACAGAATCCCCAGTTTTTTCCACGGCCCCCAGACCACCAGTGCGTATGCAGTCCCCTCAGCCAGCAGGCCAAAGAGCACATCGACCGGGCCGAAAGGGCTCGTTGCGTTTGCGATTGCAATTCCCAGCAGCACCGCCGGGGCATACCGCTTATCCTTGAACGGGAGTGCGCACAGCATATTGGACACGCGGAACTGCACAGCTCCCCAGGACAGCGGGTTCAGGGTAGTTAAGGCGACATACAGAGCCGCGACAACTGCAGTTTGGCAGAGGGCTTTGGTGTTTTTCATGTTCCCTGTCCCCCTCATACCATAACGACCACATTACCGTGGGGTGCGTCATTCACCGCGGATTCGACCATGATCCAGCTGGGGTGCACTTCCTCAACCAGCTTTTTCTTCAGCTTGCTGGCCGCTTCCTCGATGACCAGGCTTTCGCCTTCCAGACATTCGCGGATGAACTTGTCGATCTCGCAGTAGTCCGGGATAATCTCTGCCGGCTCCATGGTCACGGTAAATTCATTGGTGTAGTCTGCCTTTCCGATGGGGCAGAAGCACCGGCATTTCTGCTTGTAGACAATTTTTCGCACGCCGTAGCGATTTTCAAACTTAGCCATTGTTTTCTTCTCCTTTCGGCTTCTGAACGATGAACAGCAGTTCTTTTGCCTCACGCGGGAACGGAATCGCCATAAAGGTTGTGAGGAATGCAGACGGGACATAGGCTTTCATGCGGGTGTAGAAGTCCCGCAGTGCCGGCTCCTGCTTGGAATAGAACTCATCCATTTCCCGGACGCTGGTGACCAGGCCCACTTCCTGCACAATGCTGAATCCGATTTCGGCCAGCTTACTTTTCAGCTCATCGTAACCCCACTCATAGACGTGGGCGCGGTACTGGGTCTGATACCCATTGCCCGGGGTATTCGGGCAGGAGAGAAACATTTTTGCACCCGGCTTCATCACCTTGTAGCATTCTGCAAGGCTTTTTGCGCCATCTACGGGGTGCATGTGCTCAATGGCAGAGGTGTAAATTACAAAATCGGCGAACCCCGCCGGAATGACTTTCGACATCTCGGCAACGTTGCCCAGCTTCCAGCCCACCCGGAACGGATAGTAGGAGGCCAGGTCTTTGGGTTCGAGATTTTTTGCGGTCGCGCCGCGCATGGCTTCCTTGATGTTCGCTTTGCTGATGTCTACGCCGGTATAGGATGCGATGTCCTTTGCATAGTAGCGCAACAACGGGAGCATCAAAGAGCGGCCGCAGCACACATCCAGCACGTTCATCCCCTTTTTCGCCATGTGGGCGGCAGCAAGGTGCTGGATGTAGTTCATCACGTCCAGGTTGGTGAAAAAGCCATCCCTGAACTGCATATAAAAATTTCGCATCTGGTAGGTGGTGCAGAGGATTTTTTCTCTGTCCATGCCATCCTCAACGCGGTATACGATATCTTTATCCACGCCATTTTCCTTTCGTATCAAGGTACTTCTGGTATTTGATCCATTCTTTCAGTGCATACTCTCGGCGAATCCGATAGTCTGCGCCTATCATGCCCTTCGGGGGCCTGACCACAACCATTTCTGAGCCGTTGAAGTAGGACAAGCCGCCAAAATTGACCTGTGTAGTCCATGTGGTGCTGTCCACGCTATAAAATCCAAAGTCAACTGCATCCTTTTTGGTGTAGCCCAGGCCGTGCACCCGCACCCCGCAGGCGTTCGCATACTGCACCAGCCGTTTGATGTAGCCGTACTCGCTGGGCTGGATGTGCTTGATTGCGAAGCCGCCGATGCCGATATAGGGATAGTCCCTGCACAGGCGCTTGAACTCGTCAAGGCCGCGGGAGCGGTGCCAGACGGGAATGCTCTGCTTGCCCGTTTCGGCTTCAAGGCGGGTTCTCATGCGCTTTACCGCATCATAACCTACGATGATATCTACGTCCAACTCGAAGAAGTGTTGCACGTTGTGGCGGTTGATGAAGTCGATATACCTGCTCAGGTACCCGTCCCAATCCACTGGCTTTGATGAAGCCTCTACCCCGTGCATAAACGTGAATGCCCCGCTGTCGAGCAGGAACATCTTCCACTTCGGCATTTCCTCGACCTGCCACGGCTTGATATAGAAAAAGCTCTCCAGAACGTACTCCGGCCTGTTTTCCCGCACGATTTTCTCTGACGGGAATGTTCCCGCCAAACACAGCCTCATGTTTCAAACCATTCTCCGCAGTGCGGGCACTGGATAAGCTTAGAGCCGCTCTGTTGCGCCGTAGCGGGCTGAAAAGGTGCAGGCTGTCCAGATTGCTGGCTTTCGGGGTCCGGGCCTGTATCGGTCGCTTTGGGCGGCTGTTGGGCAGGTTCCGTGAAAAACTCCTCAAAATCAGAATCGTCCACATCCCGGAGCAGACCATCAAGTTCCACTTCGCTGAAGCCAGTGCTGCTCAGATCTACATCCAGCGCCTGCAATGCATCCATTTCGGCGCGGAGTACATCATCATTCCAAGAGGATGCCTCTGCCACCTTGTTGTCTGCAATGCGGTAGGCCTTAATCTGCGCATCCGTCAGGTCATCGACCCGGATGCAGGGCACTTTGTCCATGCCCAGCCTTTTCGCGGCCTCATAGCGGGTGTGTCCGGCAATGATGGTTCCTTTCCCATCAATCAAGATGGGCACCCGGAAGCCAAACTCTTTGATGCTCTGGGCCACCGGCTCAATGGCAGCTTCGTTGTTTCTGGGGTTATTTTCATAGGGATGGATCTGTGAAATATCCTGATACACTACTTGCTGATTCATCTTTTCTCCCTTCTTTGCTTTCCCCGCTGGCGTGGCGGGACAAATTGGGGAGCGGCGGTATCTTTCCTCCTTTCCGGGCATAAAAATACCCGCCCGGTGGCGAAACCGGGCGGGTAATGCGCTATGATTAGAATTTTACGGTATTATTGTACCACTTTTGCTGTGACACGTCCATGACATCTTTTTGACATCGGACTAAGACATTTCCAGGGCGTCGATCCCAAACATCAGCATCGAGATTTTATCCACCGCTGCATCATGGTCACGGTAAACCTGCCGGGCGCTCACGTTTTCCTGCATTGCGATCTGCTCCACAGGCTTGGCGGTCTCGTCAATGTACATGGCCTTGATGATGCGCAGGCCCCGCTTCAGAGCTTCATTGTCGCTCTGGGCGCAGTAGGTTTCGTACAGGCCAAGCATTGCATCGATATGGCGAATCATGATTTTAGTGCGCCGGCAGCTGTTGCGGATGGATTCAACCGTAATGGCATTGTTCCGCTGGAGCATCATGTCCAGCAGTTCCAGTGCGGTTTCTTCCTCCTGACCATCATGTTCGCCAGCCTCGTCCGTATAGACCGCACCCGTGCAATGTTTTTTGAACATCCGGTAGTTCTTCAGGAGCAACTTCGTGTTCCGCAACCGGCGGTCACACCGGCCTGCGGCTTTACGGGCCTGCTCGGCCACAACTTCCTTTGCACCCTCGCGGGCAGCTTTGCGGGCAGTTTCTTCGATGAACGCCATCATATCTTCCGGGATAGTCATTTTGCGCATCCTCCTGTTCTACGTTGCCAAAATCCATCAATTTAGGTATAATAGAATTGCTTTTCTCGGGGGATTGCGCAAGCAGTCCTCTTTTTGTTTGCTCAAATTGCGCTCATGCGGCGGGAAATTTCACTCTGGCTCAAAACGGCCAGCGGCTGGCGGGTAATGCCGCGCTCTGCTGCCATCTTAGCCGATACGGCCTCCATTGCCCGCAGCATATCTGCCCTCTGGGCTTCTGCGGAGCCGCCGGGCAGGATATGATCTTTGCTTTCCCGCATATCGTTGATTTTGAGTTCTTCCTGCAAAGCCTGTTCCGAACAGCGGCGAAGCAGTTCCATTGCATAGGCTTCACCGTCCTGCTCTACCCATCCGATGTACTGCCGGTAGTTATCCAGCGTTTCCTGCTTCAAGCGGGCAAGCCGTTCCTTGCCGAAGCCGAAGGTCAGGTGCGTTGTTGCCGCCATAACCAGCCAGGCGATCTCTGCGCCCTCGTTCTGGGCCATGCGGAGCTGCTCTTCCCTGCGGTTGCGCGGAGCCTTGGTCTGCGGAAGCCGGACCTCAAAATCACAGATACCTTTCAAGTCCTCCCGCATGGCATCCGTTGCACTCTTGCGGTTCTCGGTCAGGATTTTTGTCCTATACCGCTGCTGAAACTCGTGCATCTCATTACAGGCCCGCTCCAAGCGTGTGGCTCCAATGCCCTCTTCCTGGTGCATAGCCACCACCATACACCAAGTGAAGATCTGCGCCGCCTTATCCCGTTCATCAGCCCGCTGCTGGCGAATGTTCTTCATCTGTTTTGCCATCTCCAATCTTTGCACCCGAAAATTTTTGCTAGGAATCTTCTCGCTTTGCCGCAGTCCCAACGGCTTTTGCACCACTGACACCGGCCATTGCACAGGAACGCCAGATGTGCTTTCATGTGCCCTCCTTTGCATTTTTGACCTTCGGTCCAGCCATGTGGCTTACAGCCCAAGACCAACCTACCATAGGCAATGCAGCCACAATCAGGATGATTCCGGCCGCATCCACGACCATCGGACTAAAGAAAATTTCACGAATCAGATTCATTAGATTCCTCCGCATTCACTATAAGTCCCGAAATTCCAGCGTTCTCTTTTGCATAGCCCACAGCTTCTTCTGCGGATACTGCCCACACATAAGATTTTTTGAGCAGTTCCTTACTCACTGGGGATCTATATTCCACTTTATACTTATGAACTATTTTCCACTGCCGGCGAGGTGCCGATGTTCCCTGCCAATACGCTGCTACCAGTTTTTGCTCTTCTACGCATACCGGGCGCAGCATTCCAAAATTGGGGTGTTCATAAGCTACTTTCTGCAAGGCTTCTTCTACGGCTTTCGGAGTGTTTTCTTCATGAATCCATGCAGAGAACATACATTTTTCTACCGTATCATTTTTTCTTGCTTCGATTGCGACCTCATAGCACGGCACCCTTATTCACTCCTTTCCTGCCCGCCGATTGAAGTACATCACCGGCGAAACGCCGCGTTCATCACAGTCCTTGTTGTTGAAACTGACGATTGCACCGCAGTTTTTCTTATTGGTGCACCGAACGCATTTCATGCCCGTGACGCTCACGACTTCATAGGTCGGTGCACCACAGAACGGGCATTCCCGGCTTTTAGGTTCAACGTGTGCTTTCATTTTTTCTCCTCAAATCTATTGCAAAACTCTGGGGGATCGTCAAAGGGTGGCAGATCCCAAAAATTGCAGACATATCTGCAGCACACATCGTTTTTTTCCCTTTTAAAGCGCAGATGGGCACACTTGTCACATAGTGGTGCTTTTCTTTTAGGAATTTCAGACACAATGAGCACCCCAGTTGCATAGCTCACTGCCATAATCTGAAGCCACTTCAAAATAGTTTTGAAAATCTCTAATGCGGTCACTTTTCTTTTCCTTTCTTGCAGCACCCCATGTAATACTCTGTAGGCTCCCAGTCAGAAAGAACGATTTCTCCGATTTTGTCGCACCAGCTGTCGCCCTCTCCGACGTACATACAATTGGGGCAAGCATCAGGATTGCATACCCTCTGCGGCCTGTCTTTTCGACCACAATGATGTTTCTTTGCCATCAGGATCCTCCCCTACGCACCGGCTTCTTGCCGTTCCCAGCAAACTTTTCAGGCCGTTCATCACTCATGCCGCGAGCCAGAACCAGTGCCCTCTGGTCGTTCGGCATCTGGTAGATGCAGCCAGTCGGAATGTGCATATACAGATCATTCAGCACAGCGCGGGCAATTTCTGCCGTTTCGTACTGACCCAGACGATATACCGCGCCGCCGCCCGTAGGAACCGCCTTGATTTCGTGTTCGGGGCTCACATACACGCTGGTGCACTGGGCAATGTTCGTGATGGAGTCCCATTTTTTATTCATGACGTACATTCTGCATCCTCCACATAGCACCAGCTTTGAGGCGGGCGGCAAATGGAACATCCGTCGATTTTGCAAGTCGGTGGAATCATGTAGTGATAAGACGTTTCATAGTTTTCACAACGCCAATTTCCACAAACACAATTTGATCTGCCCATTCCAAAAAAGCCAAAACGCGAAAACTCGTCAAGGTCTCTGGGCTTGTCATAAATCTTCAGGTCAGAGATGTGCCAGCCGTAGCCATTACGACCTTGCAGATATTTTTTAACGGTTTCTTCGGTCAGGCAGGCGGCTTGAAGCAGTGCATCTGCCGGTTTATACCACCCGTCCGATGTCAAAATGTTTATGTCCATCATCGTTCCGACGTGGACGAGCTTGTCGATTTTGTCGCAGGTGAACTCGCCGATCACTCTGCTGTCCATTTTCTGCACGCCAGCCTTGGGCGACTTCATAACCCAGCCATCGTGACCGGTGCAGTAGATGTACACCTTAAACGGCGTTTCGAGCTTTGGGCAGGTCTTGCGCACTTCAACCGTTTTCATCCCGGCCCAAATCAGCTTGCACCAGTTTGGACGGACGCTCAGCAAAACAGCTTTACTCACTTTGCACCTCCCCGCCGTCCAGGTCGCCTTTGAGCTGTTCGAGCTTTTCGAGCACGATCTGCTGTACCTCTTCCGGCTTGCCGACGATCTCAACGAGCTGCGCCAGCATGATGTAAACGTCCGCGATTTCTTCCCTGACGCTCTCGTGGGCGACCTTGATCTTCGCACCGTTGCGGTAGTTGAAGGTTGTGGCCCGCTGGAGATTGCAGATTGCCTTCGTGAGCTCTGACATTTCCTTGATCGCCATCTGGAGCTGAGGGGCGGCGCCGTACCGATTGATCGCCCGCCGGATGGTATTCAGGCCATAATCAGGAATGGCCGGGATGCCCGCATCCTCGTACCATTTGAGCTTTTCCCGCAGGGTTGCATAAGCCCACAAAATCGTGTAATGCTCTGCAATCAGGCCATCGATGCTCTGCTTTGGGTCATCGAAGAGGTGATCGGTCAGGCTTTCGGAGAGTTCCATATCGTTGCAGTTCAAATCGATGCTGCTGCCATGGCCCTTGACGAGCTGCCGCGCGTACTCGGTCAGCGCTATTTCAGGTTGCCGCAGCCATACCCAGCCGTCCTCGCTGACGTCAGTAAAGTTGAGGGCAGTCTGAAAATTATTCACCGGGTTGTCGGTCGTCAGCCTCGGAACACTCTTAATCTTTTGCTTATCCATTTGCTCACCCTTCTTTTTGAATCATCGTCATGTCGTAGCCGCTCTCCACAAACTTCACGCAAAGGTCGTGATTGATTCCATTTCCGAGATATGTATAGATGTCCGTCATTTCCTCTAACGTAAAATTCGTACCCAGCAGCTTGTTGATGCCCTCAAAATGAAGTTTTCTTTCCTTGGGCGAAACTGCCTTAATTGCAGTCCGCGTAAGCCACTCCAGAATTTTTGCTTTCAGCTGGGTTTCGTCGGTCACATCTTTCAGACTGAAGCCGGAATCAGTTCTCAGGCTGAAAATAAGTTCATTTTGCATATTCACGAGCGACTGCGGGAATGCTGCTTGGATTTTTCCAGCCCACGGGGTATCGAAAATATTGAATTTTTCCACACCGGCTACGGCTTCCGGCTCTTCTTTGGCAAGATAATCAATCGTGTTTTCGACATCTGCCAGCGTGTGAATATGTCCCAGTGAACTTTCCATGCTCAGCACGGCCTTCAGCTGGTCAGCGTTAAGCGTTCTCATTTTTCGCTGCCTCCTTTGCTGGCGCAGGCATCTCAGTCCATGCAATAATACGGCCTTCAATGCTCTCGTAGGACGGTACCCATTCCCCGTCTGTCGTATGGGCCGTGGTCGTATATCGCTCTCCACCGGGGAACTCGACAGTTACAAGCACTTCATCCGACATGGTTTCAAACATCCCAAACCGCCACTGCTCAGTGTCCTTGAACTTTGCAAACCAAGATTCATGCTCAGGCGGCTTCCCGGTGCGCCAGTTCAGGCAGCTTGCAGGGTCAACAGCGGGGGCATTCTGAATCATCTCCGCGATGACATCAGCTGTGCCGCTGTGATGGCCAAGCGCAGAGCCATTCTGCAAGCCCATGCTTGAGACCTTGTCGTACAGATCATCTGCGTAAATCAGTTTTTTCTCACTCATTTTTTCGCTACCCCCTTCGGCGGCAAAGGCATCCACCCAACCACGGGAGAATCTACACGGTTATTGTAAACGTCATCCTGGTTGAAATAACGATATTCCCACCAGCCTTTAGGAATAAAGTAATCATCACTTTCTTCATCGTAGGTTCCCCACTCGAAAATTTCTTCCCAGTAGAAAGCGCTCTTTTCGGACAAGACTGTGCCATCTTCGTAGTGAGCCGTCGTAATCCCATATCCACCGCAGGCGGTTTCAAACAGAATCATCACATCCTCTTCGACTTTCGGGGGATCTGTTTCGGGATTTCGCCATTCCGGCCGCAGGCTTACCGTAGGCGCAGCTGTTACCGTTTTCTGAGCATCTTTATAAGCAGCGCTTGCCGCAGCATTGTGCCCCCGCATCAAACATTCCTTGCGGAAGAACCTTGCCATCAGTTCATTGGCATCAATCGGCCTTTTCTCGGTCATCGTTGCCGTCCTCCCTTACCTGTTTCATCAGTTCTGCAGCATTGATAACAACGCCATCGGTTTTCTCATAAACAGTGCGAGCCAGTTCTTTGCCTTTATCGTCAATAGTGCTCTCAAAGGCATTGGCAGTAACCCGCAGGGCTGCAATTACAAAGGGAAGGTCAATGTAGCAGTAGTTCTGGGAAATTTTGCTGATTTTACCGACAATATCGGTGAGCGCTTCCCCAATGATGTTGAATGATTCATCCGTCTTTCCTGCCAGCAATGCAGCTGAAACCCGAACCGCATAGGGAATTTTCTTCTTATCCATCGTCTTCCTCCTCATAAATGCCGAGCGTCATATCCAGTTCATACGGCGTATCCCCTGCGGCTTCTCTATCTGGCTCAAATTCTACGTTCAACGTCTTGTCTTTTACCGAGATAGTGAGCGCGCCGTTATTGAATTTCACAGTGAAACTATCGCCATCGTTCAGTTTTTTGCCATCAGCTGCGTACAGTTCAAACGCAGCCTTGACCACGTCATTTACGCTGTCCATCAGACCATTTTCACTCATTAGGAATCACCTTCATCTTCACCACATCGAAATTCTCATACTCCGGGTAGCAAGCCTTGGCCATTGCTTTAGCCCGTACCGCGGCACCAGTGATGCCCTTTTCATCAATAACCACACACGGCAGGAGCGCAGACCCGCGTTTCCCGGATGCTGCGATAAGCACCTCATACTTTGCCATTGTCCCGTCCTTTCTCCGATTTCGGCGGGTGCGCTTCGCACTGGCGGTCTACATCGCCATCCACACAGCACGCCGCATAAATCAGAAGTGCAGCCATCACCGCCAGAATTGCCAGAACAATCCAAATACTCATTCCGTGTCACCCTCCCAGCAGGTTATTTTTCGCCATGTAGCCGACCATCAGGTCAGCATAAGCGCGCTTTGGCATATCAGCTACACCGTTACGCTCCAGCAGTTCCTTGATGCTGTATTCCTGACCTTGGTCATCAACAGCGCGTACCCTTGTGCTGCCCCGATTAACCACCATAGGCTTTTCATCCCGGGGATGGATGCCAAAGGGCATCTTAAACCCTTTTTCAAACACCCACAGGTGATAGGTATCGGCGGCATCCACCAGCCTGTCCTGCGGCGGGTATACCTCGATGGCGGCGCGCTTTTCGCCGAACAATTCGTTTTTGATTTGCATCTTGACCGCCCACGGAATGTCCCCGCTGCCATCGCACTTGCCGCACCCTGCGGCCGACGTGATAGCAACGTGCTCGACCTTGCCGACAGGCGTGCGGAGCAGGCGGGACATAACGCTGTACTGTCCATCCTCGCTGACCCATGCCCGGTCCATCTCGCGCATCCAGCCGTGATAGGGCACGCCCAGTTCTTCGACTGCCTGCTTCGGGGTAATTGTTTCAGTCCATTTCATTTTTTCTGCTCCTCTCCAGCTTCTTTCATCAGGTATGGCGTGTCGCTCATGTTTCCAACCACTTTTCCAATGTAGAGCAACGCCCGAAGACAGCACGGTTTGTAGTCGCATGAGTTCTTGCCGGCAATCTTTGCGTAGAACCCGATATGGCCCACGCCATAGGCAATGTACTCACCAAACTCCACAGAGAAAATCCGCTCGTTGGGGCCGGTGGTTTTGATGATGTCGCCCTCAAAGACCATCGTTCCTTCCATGTCCTTTACGCCAGTGCTCATGCCGATTGTAAATGGCTTGACTAGATGGGCGTATGCCGGCTCGTTCTCTGAGTTGATGTACCAGCCCTCACCCGGGCGGCTGTTCTTCACGCCCGGGGAGCGAATCAGGAATCCTTCATGCCAAGTGCCATCTGGGGACTGCCCGCGAAAAGTTCTACCCTGCATCATGCTTCCCCCTTAACCTTGACAGGAAGCACCAGCGCTTCATACTGCGGCTCAATCAGCTTTACGGGGGACAGAGGGCCGACCACCCATGCGCTGACCTCGTCTCCTTCCATCGACTTCAAAGCTTCGCTCAAAAATTCCAGATTAAAGCCGATTCGCAGGTGTTCTTCCAGCTTTCCGTTGAAGGAAAACTCCTCATTCATCTGTGCAATCGTGCTACGCATCGATGCTCTGCCCGTGCCGCCGGGTTCAAGATCCATTACCAAGGTGCTCTTTTCCTTTGCGTCTGCAGACCGAGCAAGTTTGACGCGCCCCAGAACGCCCAGCAATTCTTTCCTGTCAAGCATGATTCTGGTTCCCTCGCTCTTTTGGGCTGCAATTTTGCTATAATCCAGAAACGGTTCCGCAATCAGGCGAGACTTCACCTCAAAGTTGTTGTCACTGAAAACGGCCTTTTTGCGATCGCGAATAATCTCCACGTTACCATCCATGGATATCGTATCAACTGCTTTTGCAGTTGCGGCGGGGAGCGTAAAGCGAAAATCGCCATCAGCTGTGCAGTTGATTCTTGCAATTGCCATCCGATAACCATCCAGTGCACAGATTTCCAGAACATCCTCGCCTTTGCGCGAGAAGCACAATCCGCGGTGAGCAGGGTGTTTTTCATCCTTTGCTACCGCATAGATAACTTTGGAAATAGCCCAGCTTAAATCGCTGGCTCCTACAACGCATCGTCTTGCGTCATTACCGGGACCTGAAAGTTCCGGGTAATTCTCTGCCGGCGTAGTGTTCAGACGTGCCCTCGCTGTGCCGGACTTCACAGTAAGGATGCCTTTCTCTGCCTCGATGCTGATTTCCGGTGCCACCGTGCCGCTGATGAAATCGACTCCGCGAGGCGGAACCACCACATCCTGCTCAACCGGTTTAGACAACCCGGCACGGACGCTCAGTTCCAAATTGGTGGCGTATGCGTTGGAGCCGCTCAACAAGATTCCCGCATCATTGGTACCCACCGCGCGAACCTCCGGCACCGCCGTTCTGAGTTTGGAAAACAGCGTTCCAAGTTCACTCCGTTCAAATTTCATCTTTCTTCTCTCCTCTCAAAATGATCCCTGCTGAATTGTTCATAGCATCCCGGGCACATACAGGCCACTCGCTTAGGACTTTCTCCGCGCTTTCTGCGCAGGAGCAGTGCGTACATATCTTTCATCGGACGATATTCTCCACAGACTGTGCAGGTCTCCCACAAACGTTCCTTTTGGGCTTTTGTGGGAATCTTTTCAAGAAACACCGGCGGCTTATCCCGGCGCATACCTTTGGAACCAACCACTCGCTCCATGCTGCTCCGCATAAAAACCGGCGTTCCGGTCGCATCTGCCGATGCCAGCAGGTCTTGAATCCACTCCGCTATCGGAGTGACCTTCCCTGTATTCTGCCCCGTTTCTGCCCCGATGACGATCCATTTTAGTTCCCGGATAACTTTGGTTGCATCGCCCTCAAACGGGCCCAGTAACGGTTCTATGGCCACAAATGTATTGTATTTACTGTTTGCCCACACGCCGTCTTTCCTGACCGTTGCCGTGGTGCCGTACCAAAAATTTTCCCGCATCGGGAGTTTCCCGTGGTTTGCAAGGTTCTGATACCTCACCGGGTACTGCGTCAAGAAAATGTACTGGTGCTGGGGTGCCATTTCGGCCGCAGCGAATACCTGAAGAATCCAATCTTCCGGCACCCACGGACCAAACAGGTCACCGTCCGTGCATACCATGATGGTTGAGCCCACCTTGACCTTTTGTGGCCAATCCATGCGATACTTATGTATCGTGGGCATAAATCCGGTTGGGTTGTTCAGAAAGCGGTTATTCGTGGTTTCCCATGGAGCGTCCAGCGCAAAGAGGTTCGCTCCGATCTGCTGAACCTTCGGACGTTCTGCAAGATTTCGTCTCCAGTCGCTGGCAAAGCGTAAAGCGCTCTTTTTTGCGTAGCAATATCGGCAGTCTTTCAGACATCCTGTCACAGGATTCCATGCGTAATCCGCTAATTCGTTTTTTGTTCTGTTCACCGATAGATCCTCCCTGACTGGCTGTCGATCAGGACAATGCGCTCTGCAATCTCAAACCCTGCGGCATCTGCCACATACCGTAGAACGTGAATAAGATCATGCACCCGTTTCTCGTCCTTCTGGATGTTATTTTCAGCACGCGCCCGGGTGGGGTCCGGCGCACCGCTGGGGTTGTGTCCTTTGCGGGTATCAGGCATTGCTATCCCCCTTGTCCAGAATCATATAGTACTCGTACTGGGTGCCCGGGTTGGCGTTTGGACGGCGGCGCACGATGTCAACCCGATACCCCGCTTTCAGGAGCAACCGTCCCAACTCTAAGCGTTCATCTTCCGAGAGTCCTTTTGCCTTAGACGGCGCAAGGGAAAGTTCAATTTTAGCCAACACGCTTTTCTACCTCCATCAGGTCGTGCATCAGCTCGTCAACCAGCAGCTTACCGGCATTCGCGCCTGTGCGAATAATGTTTCCGTTTTCCTTTAACTCTGCAAACTCCTGTGCACGGATTTCTTTGGACTGCTTTGCAAAAGAAATTTCCGATGCCGTCATTCGGCCTTGCACCACTTGCTGCCATTCCTCGATGAACGGCTTGGCATCTTCCAGATCTGCATACTGGTCGTTGCTATAACTGCGTTTCTGCCGAACTGTACCGCCCGGCTCCACCTCCAAGGTGTACCACGGCGTATTGGGGTCAGACTTCTTTCGCAGGAAGAAAATGTAGCTTTCCCGAACAGAAATGCGCTCAAAGTATCTGGTTCCGCGCTGGATGCAGTGGTCAAGGAACTTACTCTCCTGCAAAATGTCCTTTGCGCCCTCCGGCACCCGGATAATGTACTCCGCTCCATCGTACTCGTAGATTTTACGGATCTTCTTGTAGATGTTTTCGATATGGAACTGCTTTTCCAGCTGTTCCGCTTCCCTTCCGATAGAGTGTTGCGTGCCTTTCATGGCTTCCATCCGGTGCTGTTTATTACGCTCCAGCACGAGATCATCATGCCGGCGTTTCAGGTCAAGCGGGAACATTACGCTTTCAAGCTGCATATTCATACCCGATTTCTCGGCCATATCCAAGTAGTCCGACCAATCCTGTGCAACTCTGAGAACAATGTGTCCATCGTATTTCCCGGTAACGCGCCTAGTCTGCTGGCGAAGGTACTTCAAGCTGCGTGTCATGCCGTATTTCTGCAAGGTATCGCACATTCCCATGACATCCTGAATCTGTTCGGTCATGGCAAGATGCTTGCAATCAATGGGCAGTCCCGCCTTTTTCCATGTCGCTGCCCACTTTACGCGCTCGAATGACTTTTTCTGTCCTTGAGCAACTACGGCATTCAGTTCCTGACGGTTCAAGCCGCCAAACACCCCGTAATAGGTTTTGGAGCTCAGCTTGATGCATCCAGCCGTCTTTGTTCCGTCCAGAATATCGGTCATAGCATCAAGCCAGCCTGTCTTCATCAGGCTTTCAGCCATCGGATATTTCAGTGTAGCTTCCCAGAAAATGATTTCCCAATAAAAGTTGAGGTCTTTATCCAGCTCCCGCAGCCATTCGGTGTGCATTACGCCGTGCAGGTCACGCTCCACCTTCTCCCCGTAGTCAGCAATAATCGTAGACTGCATATAGCCGCCGGGCGCAAGCAGAGCCGCGCTCAATCTTGAGTTCTGGCACATAACGTACTTTTGTTCCGTATAATGGTTCTGCCACCGTTTTTCCCAGCGCAGAATTTCTTTTCCGTCAGTCCACCAAATTCCCTCGGCGTAAATATTCATTTTTGCTTTTTGGTTGGCGAAACCAAAGTACACTGCATATTTTCGGAGCCAGACTCCGGTGCCCTGCTTTTTGCTCCAGACGAAAGTACGCTTTGCACACAGGCGCTTGGAGGAATACTGCGTGCCGCGCACATTCATCTTCTTCCCGCAGCACTTGCAGATTTCGGAACTCTTATGTTTGAGTTTCCTATCCGTGAGGGTGTATTCACCTCCGCAGCTGTCACACCGGATCTGCTGAGCGGGAATGTACTTGCCAACGCCGCCGGGCGTCACAACGAGTTTCTTTGTGTTGGTTGCCCAGAGATATACCGCATCGTAGCACTCGGTCAAAATCTGTTTTTTCAGGTCAACTTCGGCAGGTTCCGGCACTTTTTTGAACCACTTTTCAGTTTCCTCGGCCTGCTGGGCGTTTCGCTTGTCCAGCCGCTTGCGTGCACGCGCCGTAAGTGCGCCTTCCACAACAGCCATCAGATTTTCCCGGTAGTCGTTGAAATAGTCATGCAGACGTTTGGAATCTTCGCTCGTTGCTGAAACATCTGCCCAGAAGAGGACTTTACCCGCCTTTTCCCAGATTCCTTTCGGGCTAAAGTCTTTCTTGAAGTTATTTTCAGGTTTCTTGCGCAATTCGCCAATCCAGTAATCACCGCAGAATCGCCATGTGACCACGGGATTCTTGCACTTATCCCAGACTGCTACCGTCAGGGTTTTGCCCTTGATGTACCGCCCTTGGCCTTTCCCTTCAGCAACCGACACACATAGACGGGCATCCAGATTTGGCCGCACCGGTTTCGGCGTGTACAACACCAATTCTTCAGCTTTTTTCATTCAGCACCGCCTCCAAACTTTTTGCCGTATACTTTTTCCCCTGCAAAACTTTCACTCCATCGATCTGTTGAACAATGCAAGCAAATTCGTTTTCTCCCCGGACGATAAAGCAGAGCCACTCGCCAAGTGCGCCAGCCAGCTCCTTACCCTGACCATACGCGATGTGGAACGGTCTCTTGAAGCAATCTTCGAATTTTTCTGCCGGATGCTCAAACGCATAATTTGCGTGCATAAGAAGGAACTCGTCTTCTTTCAGCCTGCGAAGCGGTACAATTTCGGTACAGCTACTCCGCGTCCGGTAGTCGTCCTCATCGATATCACCGCCAGCTGCGATGGCCCAGAACTCGTTTTTCCCGTCCCAAGCATACCAGTTAAGGCAGTCCAGCGGATCCAGACAGTAATGGAAGCCCGTATTGGCGCATTTTGCCTTTTCGGTCTTGCTCACTTCGCCCGGCTGGTACTGATAGCTGCCATCGCCGAGCGTAGCAATCAGCCCCGGCTTGAATCCTTTGAATCCTAAAATCATCAGAGCCACCCATCCAAGGAAAGCTGCATATCGTCTTCCGCAGGCGTTTCCTTCTTCTTTTTTGCCGGCTTTTTCGCATCCGTTTTCTTTTCTGCTTTGGACGCAGGCTTGGTTGTGTGAGCTGGTGCCGCCTGCTTCGGAACATTAGGGGATGCATCTTCCGGTTTGACGGTGGCTGGAGCCTGCATCTCGGCTTCCGTAGGCGGTGCGCCAGTCAGTTTGATGTTCATGCTGAACGAAACCTCAGCATTCGGAAAGTAAAACTGCACGGCGCGGCGGTAGGTTTTGAGGTCGGACAGAACTTCGCCTGCGTTGTTGACAACAGCGGCGCAACATTCGGAGAACGTGCGCTGCGTGTTGCAGACGACCTCTGCGAACCGCGGCTCCTGGTCTACAAAGCCAAGCAGTGTCCGCAGAACATAACTCTGCACGCTCTTTGCGGCACGACCGCCCTTGAACAGCTTGTCCTCAGCTTCCAGCTTTGCTTTTGCTTTAGCTCGCCAATCGACGAACTCAACTGTGGTTGTGGTGTGTGTGGTGGAATCCATATTGTCCTCCTATCAGAAAAAGCTAAGTTGCCCACCCTTGCCCTCGGAGAACACCGGTTCCTGTTCCGGCGCTCTTTGCGGCCTTTTAGCGGCTTTTGGCTTTTCCGTGTTCTTTGGTTTCTCGAGTTTTTTAAGGGCTTCAGGGGATTTTTGTGGTTCGGATTTTGGCGCATCTGCAACACGCTCTTTCCTTATCGGTTGAGTGACCAGTTCCATCTGCGCCATAAAGATTCGATATTGCCAAACCGGGGTCCTGAGCATCGGCGTATACCAGACGTTCCCTTTGTCAACTGGAAGCAGCCCCCTTTTGTCATAAGACACAGACGGGCTTGCAAGCGTATCACCGATGACGACATATCCCGGCATTCCAAGCAGACTCATTTGCAGATAGCACATCATACCCACGATGTAGTCAATGTCCTGCGCCACAAACAGCACATCCGTCTGATAATTGATGCCTTTCTTTCTGCATTCGTTTGCGAACGCCACCAGCAAGGCCCCAGCGCCGCAGGTCGGATCACAGACCGCAACCCATCCCCTATCTCCGATTTTCTGCTGAAACTCTTCTGCGGGGGTCGTTACTGCGGACATGAACTCACACAGGTGGTAGGGCGTAAAGAATTGTCCTGCATGGTCGTTTCCAAGCCCCAAGCACATATACAACTCGCCAAGGAAGTCCTGTTCCGGGTTGTCCTCTAGTGCCACGACCAACAAGGCCAGCATTTCCGTAAATGCTTCCATTTCCGGCCGCGTGTATTTTCCTGCGATTGATAAGTACTGCTTCTCGCGTTCGTCAAAGTGGCTCCGATCTGTCGCATTGGACACCGCAATAGCACTCATGGTGATCCAATCGCTCCAGACCTGCCAGCGTGACCGACCATTGCTCGAAAACACTTCAAACTTTTTTACAAGTTCCTTCTGTGCTTCACCCCGGACATGGCGAACATCACTCCCCATTGAAATCGCCCCCTTTGCCCTGCGGAACATCCTGTTTTTTGAACGGTCTTCTCTTTATTCGTCCAAGGCTGTCAGTAAGACCTAGAATGTTGTTTCCGCTCGGCGTTTCTCGGTCAACCCGATTTCCTTTATTTTTGATGTGAGTTTTTTCCCACTCTGCAAACGTTGTAACATGCTGCGCCGCCGCCTGATCGAGCAGGCGCTTAGCATAGCACCATGGGTGCTTCGCTTGGTGGCGCATCGCTTCTTCCAGCGTAGCAACCACCAAAGCGTCTTCCACCCCGGTTTCTCGCAAATCCCGAAATTCTGCTGCCATGTAGGGCGTAAGCATACTGTCGCATCCAGCCCAGACCCAGTAGCTTTCCGGGGTGTCATCAGGCGGGCCGGTTGATTTTTCTGGGTTTTCCTCAGTTGTGGATTCTTCAAAACCCATTCGGTTTTCTGGGTTTTCCTGATTTTCTTTTGATTTGCGAGGCCTGCCACCTCTGGCACCGTTTGCCCTATTGGCAGCGGCCTGACGCTCGTATGCTTCATTGGAAGCATCGATTTTGGCTTTTATCGCCGCCCAAACAAAGCGCTCATTCCCCAGAAACTTCGGTTCTGAACCAGTTTCCTTGTAATCCATCATAGCCCATAGAATTCGGCCCCGTTCCGCTTCATTGAACGGTTCTAGCAACGCTCTGTAATCCTTCACCCACAGTTTTATGTAATCATTCGCCACGCTCCACCTCCCCTTTCGGTTTTTGATTGAGCGAAAGCACTTTACATAGATGCCGATCCAGCTCGATGCCATAGATATGGTAATCAGCAAACAGGGCTTTTTCTCTGCGGTGCGCCTCTTCATGGTGCCGCCGACAAAGTGCTATCGCGTTCAGCCCGACATGGACGATAGCTTCTCTATCTCGACCCATGCCCACGCGGTCAACATGGTGCACCTCTGCAGGCTGGTTGCAAATTGCACACCGGCGATTTTCAAGGCAGAGATACAGGTACTTGCCAATATCGTCCGTCTGGGTGAGCAGGCTGTCCTTTGTGGGCACCCCCCAATGGAAGCAAAACTGAATCAGATATGTAATAAACTCTCGGGCCGTGGTCATATCGCAATTCGAGAGGGAGAACCACTCCCGCAGGCAGCGGGAGCAGAAATCCCATTCCAGATAAAGCCGAAGTTCTTCCGGCTCCTGCCCTGACCACAAAGAAATATCTCGTATAATAGCGAAAATCTTGCGGCGCTGGTCTGCGGAAATGGTTCGTCCATCATCCAGACGGACTTCTACCCGCCGGGGGCGCTTCTGCGCCAGAAACCGGCTGATGTCTACGTCGGGTTTCAGGACAAGCTTTCCGTTCTCCAGCTTCTCAATTTTCGCTGTCACAATCATGCGCGTTCTCCTTGTCCACATGGACGTGCATCGGAATATAAACGCTGTTTGCTTTCATATTCCGTGCCAAAAAGTCATTGCATTTCGCTTCTGACAGGTGATTTCTGAGCACCTGCAGTTCGTAGGCATACTGCCCAGCTACCTTTTTCTCTTGGATTTTGGCTTGTATATCTTCATCCCGGTAGTTCGATTCTATCAGATAAAGGTCATAGCCGATCGCCTGAATGCCATCCAAATTGTTAGTATCAGTGGCATAAATCACCTTGCCAGACGGAAAATGCACCTTATACCCACAGTTGGGTACGTTATGGGCTAGCATTACCGGAATCACATTGCACAGGCCGTACCCATACAACGTTCTCGGGGTCAGTACATCAATCTGACGCTCCGGCACCCCTGCAGCTATGAGCGGCGGCACCAGCCAGCGGCAACACCCGAAGCGGAGTGTCGGCCGCTCACTGGCAAGCCGCTTGATGGTTCGCTTCTGGAAGTGATCTGAGTGGATATGCGTCAGAAGCACAAGCTTCAGTCTCGGAACATACGGCTCCAACGCCTTATACGGCACGCCGCAGTCTACCAGCACAAAATCTTCCAGAATCGTGGCGTTACCATCGCTGCCGGTGCTGATAATGTTGTACTTGACCATCAGAGTGCAGCCAAATCAACGGCTTCCTCAACGGCATCTGCTTCCGGCTCCGGCAGGTCCATCGTCTTGGCTGTTCGCTCAATTTTGGGCGGCTCCTGCTCACTCTGCCCGGCATCTGCATACTCCGCAGCTTCCGGCAACAGGCCACTGCCTGTGCTGTCCGGCATCATAACGCGCCCGTCCCGCTCATAAGCCGTGGTCATTTCGGCGGTCATGATGCCCCACTTGGAAATCAGCTGACGCAGCATTGTCTTTTTGGACATCGCGTCAAAATCCTTATACCAAAAGCTGGAGTACTTCCACAGTTCGTCCTGCGGGATTTCGCCGTTCAGCAGCTTCTTATATGCTGCTGCGCTGAACGCCTGACTGTACTTGTCCGCATGAGCCATCATCTGGTCTGCTGTCCAATACAGCGTTTTCTCAAAGCCGTTGATGTACTCGAAGTGTGCAATGTAACCCACCGTCGGCATTGCTGCACGCTTTTCAAAATCTTCGATAAAGTGCATCTCATGGAACCGTTCTTCAAACGGATCCCATCCGCTCAGTTCCCCGGCCTTGACCTCCAGCACATTCAGGCGCTTATATTGGCCAGTCCGCAGTGCCAACTGGATATAGCCCTTATACCCCAGCACAAACTGCGCCTTTACGCTTGCAGGCTCAATCACATTGCCCTGCCGGTCACGCTTCGCCTTGGACTTAAAGGGCACCAGATAGAACTGACCCAACTGGGGCGAAGGCTGCAAGAGCAGGCTTTCGCCCAAAAGGGCACCTGCCAAAATCGTGCCCGGGTTGCATTCCTGCAAGGCCGGATTGACAGCAACGGCGCTAGTGATATTGGCAATGAAGCGAGCGCCGCGCGCCGGATCGCCCAACGTGTTATTCACGAGATTTTTGTACATCGGAGTCTGGATTGCCTGCGAAAAGCGCATTTTCTGCGGCTGCATTGCTTTAGCCATTGTTATTTACCTCCTGATTCTCAATGCCAATGGAATCCATGTACTTCTGGATCTCATCGACTTTGTCATTTACGAAAGACTTCAGTTCCCGCAGCTGGGTCAAAGTGCCGCGGCACTGGAACGTGCGTCCCATAAAAGCAAACTTTGCGTTCATGACCTGTTCCGTGCTCTCCTTCTGGGAGTCCTCGGTCTCCTGCTCGTCCATAACGGGCGGTTCGGTGCCCATGACCTGAGGCGCAGACAGTTCTTCCTCTGCCGCATCCAGAACGGCCTTTTCTGCTTCTTGTGCCCGAAGCTGGGCTTCCAGACGCTGCTTGCGCTCGGCTTCTTCCCGGGCAATACGGTCTTTGCGCTGGCTCACGCTGTTAATGGCAACAGCCAAACTTCCGCACAGCTTATACTCGGCCATGATCTCCGGGGCATTTTCCATGCCGTTGATGCAGGCTACGTCAGCCGCAACCTTTTCCACATACTCCTTGACCTTGGCTTTCAGGGATTTCAGGCTTGCGGTCAACGTGACTGCAACGCCGACATCCTCATAGGTGACCCACTCAACGCCGCTGGCCTTGACCATCTCAGCAAAGTAATCCTTGACCTTTTTTTCCTTGTCGGCTTTCAGTCCGGCTTCCACGTCCGTGATTTTGCCCTTCAGCGCTTCATCTGCCGGGCCGTACACGTCCGTAACGCATTCTTTGTAAACCTCGTCGAAGTCCTCAAACGGCTGCATGATCTGCTTCTTTACGGCCATGCGCCGGGCATCCAGATCCTTTCGGTCACGGTTCAGCGCCGCCCGGCGCTCCTTGACAACTTTGAGGGTTTCTTCCGTGCAGGCCAGCGAAAGCGCCTCCTTGACGGACTCCTGAGCCTGTGCTTTGATGCTGTGCAGCTGCTCCTTGATGATAGGAAGCTGCTGCACCACAATCAGACTATCTGCCAACGCCGTGGTCTGATTGGTGGTAGTAATTTCCTTTTCCATGTGTACCTCCTGATTCTCTGTATAGAAAAACGGCAGTAGGAACGCTCCTGACCGCCGCTTCGTACCTGTTGAAAAAATCAACCGATTATGCTACAATATGGTTGTGTGTGGTGGAGACCTGCATTTTCCGGCTTGATGTTCCTGCATCAAGCGCCAACGGAATGTGTGGGTCTCTATCCATTTGTAGCGCGCTGGCCGTTCTGGTCAGCGCTTTTTTCGTGTGCGGCGAGTATATCCCACACCGAGAGCTGCCCTACAATCTGGCGCTCAGCGGTGATTTTAGGCTGTGTGACAGTCCTGATTCTGCGGGGCTTTGCGGGTGCTCGGAGCCGTTTTCCGAACTCCTTGACGTAACACTTCGCGCCGTACCCCACTTCGATTGCCGACGGATCTGTAATGACCCTGTGACACCGAGCGCACCTTGTCATTCTTCTTTCCTCCAAAAAGCGCCTGCATCTGCAGTTCGTGCATCAGGCGGGATGCAATAATGATTGCACCAACAATGAGAATCCACTCCCCGCCAATTGCCCAGTAGCCGCGCCAGCGATATGTACTGGGCAGCTGCCACAAGGCCATAAGCCCACCGGAAATTACGCCGGCCAGCGTGTCCAGCAGTCCAACAACGACCCAGCCCATCACGGTCAAATGCCTTTCTTTGCGTTTCATTTCAGGTTTGCCCCCTTCATGTAGGTTTCGATCAGTGCCCACTTGCGAACATCCATCGGCTGGTGAACAGCATCTTCCAGTGCTTCTTCGGTTCCGCAGCGGTCACAAATCGTGATGCCCGGAACTTGACGGGAAAGAGCATTGCTGTGCAAGCGCATCTTCATGGTCTGCTTTCCGCATCGAGGGCACGGAAGTACCTGTGCCATTTCGGCGGCAGCATCCTGAACATCCCGATACGTTGCAAAAACTTCGTTCAGCAGCTTCTTCTCGGTGTGCATCTGAATCATTTGTGCCATCTTATGAAACATCCCTTTCTCCTTCCAGCAGCCCTACCATTGCGTTCCACACCTTGTCCGTGTAGGCTGTGCTATACGTGCCAGCAGACCAAGCCTTTTTGGCTCCGGTTGCGCCAAGGTTATAGGCCATCAGAGCGCAATTCACATTGCCCTCGTACTCGCTGAGATACATACCCAGCATATAGCACCCGGCCTGAATGTTCTGGCGGGCATCCAGCAAATCCGTTATGCCAAGTTTATCTTTGAGCCACCCGGCGTTGATGCTGTTTATCTGCATCAATCCATAATCCCCGGTAGAGCTGTGCGCCGCCGGGGTAAAGCCGCTCTCGACCTGCATGACGGCATAAGCCAGTTCCAAGGGCACATCGTAGAGGTCGCACATTTTCTCCGTGTAGGACTGTAGTTCCGCATCCAGCGGCACCTGATATGTAACCGGCTCATACGGAACCGGGTCCTGACGAACGCATTCAACCTGCTCGATCTCGGCCACCACCGGTACCGTAACCAGCGTTTCAACCGGCGGCTTCTGCTGGAAAGCGAACGCCGCGGCGATGTTTCCGACCACCAGAAGCTGCGCCGCTGCCGCCGCTGCCAGCGGCACGAGCGTTTGTGCTTTCATCCTCCTGCACCTCCCCCAGACCAAAGCGTTCCATCGCATACCGCCGGGGCACCCGGCCGGGAAACGTGAGGTTTCCCCTTGCTTCCAGCTCCCGATTCATCTGCTGGATGTACTTATATGCCCGGGACTTGCCACAGCCAACCAGTTCCGCAACCTCTGCACAACCGATGAAATACGACTCTTTGCTCACGACTGCCGTCCTCCTTTCGAAAAACGCATATTGTTCATTGCCACATTCAGGTCGTTGGCCAAGCACATGATTTCGTCCCATTCGGCTTGCTCGCTCTCAGCGATCTGGCCATCTGCGGCGATTTCTACCATTGCCTCCCGCTTTGCACAGAAGCGCTGAACCGCCGCCAGAACGCCCAGCACGGCTTCCGGCAGGTCTTTCAACTGGATCTCAGGCACGACCCGTTTGCCGAGATCTGATGTCAACCGCAGATGCTGCACGGCCAGATATGGGGCTTGATACACGTCACACATGGCGCTCGCTACATCGCTGGGCACTGGACGCTGGCTCTGCTCATAGTCCCGCAGGCTGTCAACCGACACGTTCAAAAGCTGCGATGCTTTTTCCTGCGTAAAACCAGCAGATTTCCGCGCATTTTTGTAAATATTCTGGCTTTCAATCGCCATTTTTTCACGCCGTCCTTTCTGGTATACTTGAGATGTAGGTTAGCTCCGGTACGCCACCCCGCTGATGTTCAGGCACTTTTCGATTGCGCCCTGGACGTTCTCGGACGGCACCAGCACACCATTGACGACTTGGCTGATATGCGAGCGAGAAAAGCCCGTTTCCTTTGCCAGTTCCGTGACGGTCATGTCATCATGGTCGATCATGGCCTTCTTGACAGCCACGCACCAATCCGGCATCGTAGTCTTTTTCATTTCACTTTCTCCTTCCAAATCGTCCATTGTTAGCTGCTCTCCCTGTACGTCTGATCCGTTCAGCAGTTCTGCATGATTTTCATTGCACGGAAGAATCCTGAACTCTTTCAGCTTTTTGTAGATGAATCTCTGTCCGGCTTCCGTCCAAACAGTTGTACTGTGAACACTCACGCTACCATCGCTGCGCGTGATAGGCTTTGTCTTGCGGGTTTTGGTGTAGCCCTTTCCACAGTGTTCGGCATACAGCACCCACTGGCCGCTACTGGTCTTGTACTGGACGCCCAAAGCGTGCAGTACTATGTTCAGTTTCTCTGCGCTAGAATAGCCATAATCCTTTGCAATCTCTGTGGTCGTCCGGCAGGCATTTCCCAAGCAAATTGCTCTGGCGTACTCTGCATCCTCTTTCAGTTCCATGTTCTCTGCCAACAGCATCCGGTTGGTTTTCTGAAGCTGCTTCACTTTTTTGTCAGCAATCAGAATCGCCCGCCGCATCACAGCCTCCGGGCTGTTCCACTGTTCCTCCACCGCAATGAAATACCTTCGAGCCTGCTTGCCACGCTCGTTGCGCTGGAGCATGCACAGCTCTTTGGCCATCGGGATGGTCAACTGGTGGTCGGTGCGCTCGGTGACGGGGTTCTTCGGATTATTGGTCGGACATTTTTGTCCAACCAATGTTACGAAGTCCTCACCCTCGGTAAAGCCATATTCGACCATGCGTCCAAACCACTTTGCGTAAGGTGTTTCGATGTTGAGGAACTTGTGCAGTTCCCGGCCACTCACCGTTGGGCGCTCCGGGTTGGCGTAATCAATAGGAATCAGCTTATCCATGTTTTTTCTCCCTTCGACTTACGATTGCTTCGTATGCCGCATTCAGCCGTTCTTTGGCATTCTTAGGGTTTGCATCTCCATTGAACACCATACTGATATATGCAGCCGTAACTCCAAGTTCTTTTGCGATATCTCTGTTTGAAATTCGGTGATTGTGCATCTTTCCAAGGAGTTCCCCTGTCCACTCTGCGGGAAGTGCCTTTTGCGGATTTTTCATGATTTCCTCCTATTCCTTATAATTGCAGTTGAATAAATTAACTCACGGTGTTATAATAAAATCATTCATTAACTTTTCTGATTTATCTCTTTCCGATAACTAACTTTTCTAACTAACAAGTTTATTATACAGTGTGATTAGTTAATTTTCAAGTCGTTTTGTTAGCTTTTCTAGCTTTTCATCATCATGCACAAATCAAAAGGAGTTATTATGGGATTTTACGACAATTTTGTTGCTTTATGTGTAGAGCACGAGCGAAAAACCGGTCAAAAGACTACTCCATCTGGTGTGGCACATGCTATCGGTCTGTCCAATGCTGCTGCAAGTGGTTGGAAACAAGGGAAAATCCCCTCTGATTCAACCTTGCACAAACTTGCCGAATATTTTGGTGTTCCCGCCGAACAGCTAACCGCTGCGCATCAACTTCCCCCGGTTGGCTCCGAACTTGAAAAAATCATCCAAAATATTGCCATTGCTCTCAATCAGCCTTATGAGGTTCTGTTGGAAACCTACATTGCACAGCACATTCCATCTGATCTTAACTATGCAAATCTTCTTCATTTCTTCAAATATTACCTTCACCTGTATCCTTTGAGCTATTACTCTGATTCCATTTCACCGTTTGATTCTAATGATCCCCTTACCGAAATTTCGATTCCCGCATCCATGCAGGATCTTATATCCAATCTTTCAAATCTGACAGATGAAGAACGCCAAAAGGTTATGGATTTCCTTCAGTTCATTCTGAGCCAGCGGAAATAACGCGGAGGCGTATTTTTGTGACACAAAACCAGTTAATAAAATTCCTGTCCCAATTTGAGAAAAAAACATTTTCACGGAAGCAGTTCGAGTCTTTTTGCGAAAAGCAGCATCTTTCCGACCCTTTACGGGAGTTGAATACTCTTTGCTCATCGAAACTTGTTCGCTGGGAATCGTACACTCGCTTTGAGAACGGTCATCCAGTCTACTGCCCCGACGACCTTTTCAAATTGACGGATAAAGGACACGACACGCTTGACACTGATCGGAAAGATAATTGGCGCTGGTGGGCTCCGTTGGTTCTTTCCATCATCGCTATCGTGATTTCCATTATCGCCCTGTTCAAGCCTTGACACCGACTTGTTTCAGCGCATCAGATTCACAATCAGCGCGAGGACGGACACCGCCAGCGAGATGCTTGGCACGACAAATGGCCCCCAATCGGAGTACCGCAACCAAAGCTCCGCATCCCGCAGGTGTTCCAGCATAATTTTGACGAATTTTTTCATTTTTGCTTTTCCTTTCTCTCATTCGGTACGGAAACAGCTCTCAGAGCCGCTCAGATGGTTCTATTTTGCATTTTCTGTTCTTCCGCGAGGAATTTGCCATCTGATAGGATATGCAGCTCAAATCGCTTCTCTGTGGACGTTTGCCGATGTACTCAGCTGGCAGTTCGCCCCGTTTCACTCATTCAGCCCTCCTCAACGACCCATCCGGCACAATAGCCGGAATCGCGAAGCCTTGCCTTTGCAAGTGCTTCATCGAACGTCCGGGCACGAACCCGGACAGGCGGCAGGTCGCCGCCCACGATTTCCCATGTAGCCATGGGTGCTACAAATCTCTCCATGTTGCGTTTCCTTTCCATCTAACAGGTGAATGAATCACTTGTTAGATATATTATAATCTCACAAAAGTGAGATAGCAATACAATATTCTCATTTTTGTGAGATTCATGCTTTTGCACAAAAAGGTGGTGTTCTATTTGTTGTTTTGGGAACGTTTTTATCGGATGTGCGAAATCCGCGGAACAAAGCCAAATCCGCTTGCCAAAGAGCTTGGCATCTCATCTGGAGCCGTCACACGCTGGAAGAATGCAGAAGATCCTCCGTCTGGAAAAACGCTCATGTTGCTTGCGGACAAACTGGATTGTTCCGTTGACTACCTGCTTGGCCGCACCGACGATCCTGTTCTTCACCAGTTGGATTCGTCCTCGTCATCAGCCATATAACGCGCGCCCGCGCGTGATGAAGACGATAGTCTTCATATCTTCTTATTCTTTTTCTTCTTCTTTTCTTAAGAAGATGGGTTTTTTCGGTTTTTAAAAAACCCAATGGGTTTTCACGTTTCACACACATTTAGAAAAATCGTCGATTTATCAAGAACTACTTTGCATCCAATTTTGATATTTGACCTTCAAATTTGACTTTTCGACCTTGAATTTCACTTTTATGTTTGTGTTTTTCAAAACCCATCAAAACCCAAAAAAGCGAACGTAACCGAAAAAACCCATTCGGTTTTTTCGGTTTTTGAGAAAGGCGGGGTTTACACCCCGCCAGGAACCACCTTGGAGATAACGAGCCTCCCGGCGAATCGCTGAAACTTTTCCGGCGAGCGGAACAGCTTCTCGAAATAGGCTGCATCTTCTTCCCGCAGATCCGTGAAGTCCTCCGCCGAGAGCCCAACTACCAAGAACGTGCCGGCAATGATGTCGTAGGGCTTACCGTTCTTGTACAACGCCCGGTTCAGTTCAAGCCCGCAGCACTTACCCTCCTCATTGCAGATCAGGCCGACCGGGCGGCGTTCATCCGGGTAAACCACCTCAATATAGCCGCCTACGAGGCTCTGCAGGCTTGCAAGTTCGTTGGCAACGTTAATGCGTTCCGGGGCTTTGCCCGGCTCAATTTTCAGTGCTTTCATGGCTTAGTTCTCCTTGTAAAATAGCATGATGATTGTTCCGCATTCGTAAGGAATACTTCGTTAAAATACTTTCTTCCTAGCAAGGAAACCTTTATTGTCCTCCCAGACATCTCAAACAGCCCCAAATCCAAGGATTTTTTTGTCGGGAAGTGTTCTTCTGATCTAGAGCCTCTTGTCATGTATCCATTTTCAAAGAAATATGCGAACAAACGGTTTCGACCAATATTTACGCCATTCTGACGTAGAAAAGTTGCATATTCACCCACTGAGATGCTATCTTCTCTTATAATTTCGGCTCCGAATGAGTTTCGATTCTTTTCCTCAAGAATTGCAATTCTTGCATTTGCTTTTTCGATCTGCTTTTGTGCCAAAATCAAAGCACGTGCCATGATCTCTTTATTGGTCAGTTGTTCTTGTCCAGCAAGATATCCACCGGTCTTTCTGATAGATGGAAGTACCGTACTCGTCACCCACCGCTTGAAACGCTTTGCCGATTCGAGCTTGCTGGAGAATATCAAACTGTATAGGCCAGATTCGTTAATGATGGTCATAGTTCTTTTCTGGCCTGACCCGTCAAAACAACGGGTCAGCTTATCCTCTACGTCAACATGATTGCGGATTGCTTGGTCACAATCAGTGTAGCCCAGCGCTGTGGCCACATCCTTGCCCACAAACCATGGATTGCCATCAATGCTCTGCGTTCGGATGATGCCGAACTCTGCATTTTCAAAAGCAAGTATGTTTCCCGTCATTTTTCGTTCTCCTTTCTGTTCAGCTGGTACCCAGTGCCGCGATAGCTGATGATGTACCGGTAATCCGGCGTGCGGAATACCTCAATACGGCTCTTATCCACGTTCTTGATGCCCAGTTTCCGGCGAATGAACGAAACGGCAATCTTGATAGTTTGGGCGTTGGTCATGTCCTTATTCTGGCGGCTCTGGCATTGTGCATAGCGGCGCATCCGTACCTTGCTAACGGCTTCCGCATCCGCTTCTGTGCCATAGAACTTGTTGGAATCTCCATAACCACTCACTTCGTAGAAGCGCTGGCTACTGACCGGCTCCAGACGGTTATTCCAAATCGTGTTGACGCAGTAGGCCGCATCCCGATGTACGTTCTCTTTCTCGGCCACACGGCCAACAAACAGTTCCGTTCCCTGCTTATCCCAGCCATCGGAAAAGGTTCGAAGCAAAACTCGAATTATCTCCGTACCGTTGGTCAAATCAACCTTGGCGATTTCACCTTGGCTCCCGCTCATGCTTGCCGTGTTGAAGTGATATCCACGCGCCAAGTACTTGCTTACTTCAGCGGTGAACATTTTGTTGATGTCTGCAAATTTCATGCTATGCACTCCTTATCTAACAGGTGTACGATTCATTTGTTAGATATTATACTAGCAAACGCTAGTGTTTTCAAGTCGTATAGTAGCTAGCATTTGCTATTTTGTTATTTTGCTAAATTTTTCATGGAGGATTTGTTGATGTTTTATGATAATTTCAAGAAATACTGTGATATTCGTGGTGTGACGCCAACAAAAGTTGCCCTTGCTTGCGGTTTAAGCAATGCAGCACCTAGCGGATGGAAGCGACGCGGAACCACCCCCAAGGCTGACGTTGTTGCTCAACTAGCAAGATATCTTAGTGTTTCAACGAACGAGTTGCTAGACGGCGTTAGTTATGAACCTTCTTCTAGCATGACCAAAGATCAGCAACTGCTATTGGATGCAGCAAAAGGTCTAACAACTGTTGAGGTTCAAGAAGTTCTGCGCTATATTCGTTTTTTAAAGTACAGCGAACGGGAGCAGTTGCCGCAATAAGGAGATAAATCATGGGATTCTTTGACAGACTTTTCCATCGCAAGAAATCCAACATTCCAGCTTGCCCTCCAGTTCCGAAGGTTGTGCCTTTCAGCGAATTTAAGCCAAAAACACCTGAAGAAATCCAAAAGATGAATGACGATCATGCTGCAAACTTGGACAGAATCGACCTATCAGATATCGAAAGTTCTCCCGCCTACGCTGGAACATTTACATTCTGGGAGTTGGAGTTCCTATCCGATATAGAGCGAATCAAATTCAACTCTCCTTCCATAGGAAGATATTGGACAGCGCAACGGGGCATTGATTTTAATTCGCTCCTTCATCGTCTATGGGGTGCAGGCTACATTTCTTTTGTTTCCCCGTCAATGGATCTCTCCGCATTTAAAGTCCCCGAACTAAAGAATATCCTGTCTACCCACAATCTTCCTGTTAATGGAACTAAAAGCGTTTTGATTCAGCGGATTATTGATAACGTTTCTACTTCCAACTTAAAAAAAGAAGGACTTATTGGAAATCGCTATTTAGTGACCGAAGCCGGTCATTTTGCGATTCATGAAAGTCGTCAAAAGCAAATTGAAAAAAACATATCCACTGCGTACGCATATCGCATTCATGGGGAGTACAGTTGCTGGCGCAGTTGTATGTGGAAAGTTATGGATCTTTATGATTCTGAGGAACAGTGGCCTTTAGCACTTAGCACAGCAATCAAGCTCTACCGCTTCGATTTGTTTTATTTTTCCACGTTGGAAGCCTATAACAGCTATTTATCTTCTCGCCGCTGCGGCCTTCCTGTTAAATCGCAGGCTATGATTGCTCCCAGAATCATAGGTAATGTAATAAAATTTATAGAAAACGGTTCTGTTAGTGCATCGGAACTTGATGAAATTTATAATGAATCTTTTCTTGAGAATGCTTTCCCGGACTGTATATGCTCAAAATCCGAGGCTTTTTCTTTGCTAAAAAGATACTTGACTGAGGGTTACGATGCTTTAGCCCCTGTTGTTGATAGCTACAACAAACGCTTCGATGCTCGGCATTCAAAAAAATAAAACAGCCATTCTCACGCTTGATAGTATGAGAATGGCTGTTGCACAGAGATTAGCGCTGTCTCAGCTGGCTAATGTATTCAAGCACTTGCTGGATTTGGTCAGCAGTCAAGTCCTTGATTTCATCCTTCAAGGCATCGTCAAGAACTTTTCTGTACTCTGTGCATTCCATTGTAGAAGCCATTAAATTTTCACCTCTTCCCGGCACACAACCCGTGCACACTAAAAAGAGTAAATCTCAATCTTTTTATTTTCCAGTATTTGGAAGATTATAACGAATTTTGTGATAAAATAACGGAATGCGTTATTTTACACAAAAAAAGACCCCGGCCATTATAAAAATGGTCGGGGATTTATAAACTCTTCAGGAGGTATATTCGATGCCCTGCTATAAAGACGAAAAAACGGGAACTTGGTATTGCCAGTTTCGATATACTGATTTCACCGGAGCGCAGAAGCAAAAGCGCAAGCGCGGCTTCAAAACCCGCCGCGAAGCGCAGGAGTGGGAGCGGGAATTTCATCTGCAGAAAGCCAAAAGCTGTGATATGACACTTGCCAGCTTTGTGGAGTTATACTTCAACGACCGGGAGCATCATGTCCGTGGCACCACAATGGACACTAAGCGAAATATTTTTGACACCAAAATTGTTCCGCTTCTCGGAAACCGGAAAATGAACGAAATCACAGCCCTGGACATTCGAGACTGGCAACAGCGGGTCAAGGAGATGGGCGAAGCCACTGGTCTGCCCTATGCCGAAACATATCTCTACACTATCCACGCACAGTTGACTGCCCTCTTCAACTACGCCCAGACATTCTACGGCCTTCGGTTCAACCCGTGCGATGCGGCCGGCTATATGGGTTCCTCCGTTGCCGGGGAAATGCTTATCATAACGAAAGACCAGTATGAAATTTTGCGGAAGGAATTCCGCAATGAAGCCTATCTCCTGGCATTTGACATTCTGTTTTGGACAGGATGCCGTGAAGGTGAAATGTTGGCGCTGCTGCCGAAAGACCTGACTGATGATGACCAGTTGCGAATCTATAAAACTTATCACCGGAAAAAGGGTCAAGACATTCTCGGCCCCACCAAGAATAGCAAAAAGGGCGGCAACAGAAATGTGCCTATCCCCCATTGGCTGGCAGAAGAATTTCGTACCTACTGTTCTAAACTATACGGCCTGACCCCAGATGACCGGGTATTTTACATGACCTGTACAGCCCTCAACAAAGAATTGACCCGCTGCACCCAGATAACCTATCTGCCGGACATTCGTGTCCACGATCTTCGGCACAGCCACGTTTCTCTCTGTATCGAACTTGGGTACTCTATTGTTCTGGTGGCCAAGCGGATCGGGGATACTGTTCCTGTTGTCATGCGGACATACGCCCATCTGTACCCCAATAAGCAGCAGGAACTCGTGTCAAGGCTGGAAACTCTCAGTACTTCCTCTTCCTCCAAGGATGAATCCGATTTGATGCCACTCGTCTAAGCCGAAAACAAATGATGTCACGGCCTGTTTTTTGATGTCATGATGTCGCAAAAGCCCCGGAAAGTTTCGATTTTTCGTTACTTTCCGGGGCTTTCAAATTATTCTTCGATAATAAACCGTGCTACCATTTCCGGCACATCCAGCAGGTGCTTTTTGCCACGGATGATGTCAAAATGATGTCAGAAGTCGATTTTTGCTCATTTTTCAATCGTAGACACGTTTATTTTTTAGATATTCCATTATTCCAATTCAATCGTTGCAGGCGGCTTACCGGTGCAATCGTAGAACACGCGGTTGACATGCTTGACTTCGTTGACGATGCGGCTGGTGACAGTGCCCAGAACATCCCACGGCATATCATAGCTTTCTGCGGTCATGAAGTCGGTGGTGGTCACGGCGCGCAATGCAACGGCGTAATCGTAGGTGCGCTCATCGCCCATAACGCCAACGCTGTGCATATTGGTCAGCGCAGCGTAATACTGGCTGATTTCCTTATCCAGACCGGCCTTGGCAATTTCCTCGCGCCAGATGGCGTCAGCGTCCTGCACGATGGTGACCTTCTCGGGGGTCACCTCACCGATGATGCGGATGCCCAGACCGGGACCGGGGAACGGCTGACGGCTGACCAGATACTCAGGCAGACCCAGCTCGCGGCCGGCCTGACGGACTTCGTCCTTGAACAGGTTGCGCAGAGGCTCCACCAGCTCCTTGAAGTCCACGGTGTCGGGCAGACCGCCCACGTTGTGGTGGCTCTTGATGACGGTGGACTCGCCGCCCAGACCGCTCTCCACCACGTCGGGGTAGATGGTGCCCTGTGCAAGGAAGTCCACCTTGCCGATCTTCTTGGCTTCTTCCTCGAACACGCGGATGAACTCTTCGCCGATGATCTTGCGCTTGCGCTCCGGCTCGGTGACACCCTTCAGCTTGCTGAAGTAGCGGTCGCGGGCATCCACGCAGATGAAGTTGATGTCAAAGCCGTTGGCATTGCCCGGGCCAAAGACAGAGCAGACCTCTTCCTTTTCGTTCTTGCGCAGCAGACCGTGGTCCACAAACACACAGGTCAACTGCTTGCCGATGGCCTTTGCCAGCATAGCGGCCAGCACGGAGGAATCCACGCCGCCGGACAGGGCGCATAGCACCTTGCCCTCGCCGATGCGCTCCCGCAGAGCCTTGACGTTGTTCTCTACAAAGGAATCCATCTTCCAGTCGCCGGAGCAGCCGCAGACGTTGTACACGAAGTTGCGCAGCATCTTCTTGCCCTCGGCGGTGTGCAGCACCTCCGGGTGGAACTGTACGGCGTACAGACCCTTTTCGGCATTTTCAACGGCTGCCACAGGGCAGTTTGCGGTGTGGGCAGTGATCTCAAAGCCGGGAGCAGCCTGCTCAATGTAGTCGTTGTGGCTCATCCAACAGATGGTCGAGGGCTGCACATCGGTGAACAGCTTGCTCTCGGTGTTCACGAACACCTCGGTCTTGCCGTACTCACGCTCAGGAGCGCGGCAGACATGACCGCCCAGCAGGTGCATCATCAGCTGGCTGCCGTAGCAGATGCCCAGCACAGGCACGCCCCAGCTGAAGATCTCGGGGTCGATGGTGGGAGAATCCTCCAGATAAACGCTGTTGGGGCCGCCGGTGAAGATAATGCCCTTGGGATTCTTGGCCTTGATGACCGAAAGATCGGTTTTATAGGAATAGATCTCGCAGTAGACATTATTTTCTCGGACGCGGCGGGCAATCAGCTGATTGTACTGTCCGCCAAAGTCCAGCACGATGACAGTTTCATGCTGCATGATGTTTTCCTCCATTTTTAAGTGTGTTTCTACAGATAATTTTAGTATAGCACATCTCACAACAAAAAGCGACAGTTTTTGTGAAGTTTTCTGTCATTTCATTCTGCAGATCGGATGTCGCAGCACGGTTTTCAGCTTCTCCGGTGCGGTGCGGCGCGGGTCTCCCAGATAGATCTCGTGATGGAAGCGCGTGTCTGAAAAATCCGGGCAATATCCCTGCTCCGCTGCAAACGCATCCAACTGCCGCAGGGTCTCCGGCTCGGTGTCATAGGAGCCGATGTGCATACACTGCACGCACAGGCCTTCATCATAGGTGAAAAATTCCACCTTAGAAAAGTTCTTTTTCTTTTTGGCCGTAGCTTCCTGCACCGCCCAGTCAAATTCGGCACGGGTGACAAATTCCGGCAGACGAATCATAGAGGTCCAGATAAAGGTCTCCTTGTTGGAAAAATCCACGCCCTCTGCACCGGGTTGATGCCACAGTCCCTCCAGCGGCGGAACAACATATTCGAAATAGCCGTCTATCTTATGGATGCCCTTATAGCTCATTTTGATAGTAAATGCAATGCCGTACAGCAACTCCAGCGCTGCTTTGTATTCCCCTGCCGGGTCATTGGGGTCGCCTTTGCCCTGCACCGCAGCAAAATTCATCGCAGGAACGGTGATGATCTGCGGTTTCTTCGGCGGAAGATAAAATTCTTTGTATTCTTTCTTATAGTCAAATGGCATCCTTCTTTTCCCCTTCCAGCAGCTCACGCTGCTTCTTTTTGCTGAAGCTGCCCAACACCAGCTGATAAGATTTTTCCAGCATCTCCCGCAGCAATGCGTCCGGCACATTTCCCTCCGCTTTTACGGAGTTCCAATGCACCTTATTCATATAGTAGCCCGGAATGATATCCTCATACTGTCGGCGCAGAAAATCACCCTCGGCGGGGTCCAGCTTGCAGGTGATATATACTGGCTTTCCCGTGGCATCATCCAGACAGACGGCTGCAAACATTTTGCCGCCGATGTGGTATCTTATCCAGTTCCACTCTGCCTGTAAGTCTTTGGTAACGCCAGGCTTTTGCAGAAGTTCCGTGTCGATCCAGCTGTATTTCATGGCGGCACCTCCGTTTTTCTCAGTATAACTGATTCGGAGACGTTTGTAAACAAAAAGTTGTTGTTTTTTTGCTCATAATACGTCAATTCTGAAAAATCGGCAGCAAAAAGAGCCATCTGCTCAGAAAATCCGAACAGACGGCTCTTGCGTTTGATGTTATCGATTAGATGGAAATGGTGTTACACACGTCCACCAGCACGGGGTCAAGGCTCTTGGTCATCTCCAAAGCCTCGTCCACGGGGTAGTCCACCAGCTTCTCGCCCTTCATGCCGACGATGCGGTTATACTTGCCCTGCTCCAGCAGGCAGACAGCCTGATAGCCCATGGCGGAAGCATTCACGCGGTCGCGCAGGGTGGGAGAACCACCGCGCTGCACATGGCCCAGAATGGTCGCGCGGGAATCGATGCCGGTGCGCGCCTGAATCTCGTTGGCGATCTCCTGTGCATGACCCACGCCCTCGGCCACAATGATGATAAAGTGACGCTTGCCAGTCTTCTGGGTCTCGGCGATCTTATCCAGAATGTCGCGCTGCATATCGAATTCCTTCTCGGGCAGCAGCACAGCCATAGCGCCGGAGGCGATGGCCACGTTCAGAGCGATGTAACCGGCGTTGCGGCCCATGACCTCGACCACACTGCAGCGGTCGTGGCTCTGGGTGGTGTCGCGCAGCTTGTCGATCATTTCCAGCGCGGTGTTCATGGCAGTATCATAGCCGATGGTGTAATCGGTGCAGCCGATATCGTTATCAATGGTGCCGGGCAGGCCGATCATGGGGATGCCGCGGTGTGCCAGTGCGCGGGCACCGCGGTAGGAGCCGTCGCCGCCGATAACGACCAGCGCATCAATGCCCAGCTCGCGGCACTTTTCAGCGCCCTTATCCTGACCTTCCTTGGTCTTGAACTCCAAGCAGCGTGCCGTATACAGAATGGTGCCGCCGGCCGAGATGATGTTAGAAACGCTGCGCAGGTTCATTTCAAAGCACTCGCCGTTCAGCAGGCCGTTGTAGCCGCGCTGAATGCCGATCATACGGAAGCCCTTGTGCAGGCCGGTGCGTACCACAGCGCGCACAGCAGCGTTCATGCCGGGAGCATCACCACCGCTTGTAAGCACGCCAATCGTTTTGATTTGCTTTTCCATACGAGAGATTCCCTCCAATTTACAGTTCAGTTCTTCATTTACCCTTTTGCCTGTACCCTCTTCTTCCAGAAACAGGCCAGTTGCTTTGCAACAGCTTTGATTCGCCTTTAATGATTATAGCACACCATCCAGACAAATTTCAATAGGGTTTTGAGACTTTATGCAATTCCATGCAGTGCAAAATAGCAGCGATATATCGTGTTATTTTCGCACTTCGTGCCACTCGGAAAATTTAAAATCGTCCCATGCGGTGCCATTCGTGCACAAATATGTCATTTTGTTGCAACGTTTTCTGCGCCCAGCAGCCGCTCCAGCTCTTTGAAGAAGAGCGGATGCCCGGAGGTGTACAGCCGGCGTGGTGCAGCCAGCTTCTGCTTGGTATCCTCCAGATACAGGATCACCGGGATATCACCGTCAAAGATCTCCAGCAGGTTCACCACTTTATCGTACTGAGGGCAGCTGCGGGACGACAGACGGATAAACACCCGCCGGGCAGCTGTTTTGACAGGGTCCGGGCGGCCTTTATCCAAGCGGGTCGGGTCGTAGCTGTCGATGGGCAGAATGCTGTCTGCCAGCAGCTTGGAGGCTTCATCTTCCCGCACGGAAAGCCGACCATCGATGACCACAACAGCGTTTTCCTGAATGGCATCCCGGAACCTGTCCAGCACCTTGGGGAACACGATGACCTCCATGGTGCCGGTCAGATCTTCCACGCTGGTAAAGGCCATCATGCTGTTGGATTTAGTCGTCATCATGCGGTTTTTGACCACCGCACACACGATGCGCACCTTCTCACCGTCCTGCACATGGGCATCCTCGCCGGTGAGGGCTTTGATGGTGTGGGAGCCGATGCGGGCAGATTTTTCCCGGTAGGCGTCCAGCGGATGACCAGACAGGTACAGACCGCTGACCTCTTTTTCCTGCTGCAGCAGCTCGGCAGGGGTGTACTCTGCCAAGGGGCGGATCTCGTAGACATCCTCCTGCGGGCCTTGCTGCACTTCCCCGCTCATGACGGAGAACAGATCCAGCTGCCCCTCCAGATTGCGGCGGGAGTCGGTCTCGATGCTCTTGAGAATGCCCTCTACCGCTTCCACCATACTATGGCGGTTAGAGCCAAAGCAGTCAAAGGCACCGGCTTTGATCAGGCTTTCCACCGAGCGGCGGTTCAGCTCGCTGCCGTGCATCCGCTTGCAGAAATCATAAAGGCTTGTGTAGGGCTTTTCCTTACGCTCGGTGACTGCGTTCTCGATGAGGTTGCGGCCTACGTTTTTCACCGCGTTCAGACCAAAACGAATCTGACCGCGGTCATCGGCGGTAAAGCCGCCGTTGGAGATGTTCACATCCGGCGGCAGCACCTTGATGCCCAGACGGGCGCACTCGCCGGAATACTCGATGACCTTATCCGTATTATCCAGCACACTGGTCAGCAATGCTGCCATGAACTGACTGGGGTAATGGCACTTGAGGTAAGCGGTCTGGAAAGCCACATAGGCGTAGCAGGCCGCGTGGCTCTTGTTGAAAGCGTAGGACGCAAAGCTGGACATCTCATCGTAGATCTGGTTTGCCACCTGCTCCGGGATGCCGTTGGCAACACAGCCCGGGCACTCGTGGCCGGGCTCGGTGCAGCCATGCACAAAGTGCTCCCGCTCTGCCTCCATGACAGCGTGCTTTTTTTTGCTCATGGCGCGGCGGACGTTATCTGCCTGCCCGAAGGAGAAGCCTGCCAGCTCCCGGAAGATCTGCATGACCTGCTCCTGATAGACGATGCAGCCGTTGGTCACATCCAGAATGTGCGCCAGCTGCGGGGTCTTGTAGCTGATCTTGTCC
This sequence comes from uncultured Faecalibacterium sp., assembly GCA_934525405.1. GTDB lineage: Bacteria > Bacillota > Clostridia > Oscillospirales > Ruminococcaceae > Faecalibacterium. The sequence goes on along the minus strand of CAKSZF010000001.1, from coordinate 22,072 downwards.
GGCTCGTGCCGGTTGCGCAGATAGGTGGGAATGGAGTCCATGGGACCCGGGCGGTACAGGCTGATCAGAGCGATGACATCTTCAAGGTTCTGGGGCTGCAAGCCCACAAGCACCTGCTTCATGCCGGAGGATTCCAGCTGGAACACGCCCTCGGTATCGCCCTGACCCAGCATTTTATAGGTATCCGGGTCGTCATAATCCAGATCACGGATGGAGAATTCCGGGTGCTGCTTTTGCACCGCAACCTCTGCATCCCGGATGACGGTCAGGGTGCGCAGCCCCAGAAAGTCCATCTTCAAAAGACCCAGTTCCTCGATCTCGGTCATGTTGAACTGGGTCACCGGCAGGCCATCGTTGGTGGCCAGCGGCAGATAATAATCCGTCGGCTCCGGCGTGATGACCACGCCCGCCGCGTGGGTGGAGGCGTGCCGGGGCATTCCCTCCACCTTTAATGCGGTGTCGATGAGCTCAGTCACCTGCGGGTCGGTATCGTAGAGCTTTTTCAGCTCACTGGAAACTTCCAACGCCCGCTTGAGGGTCATCTTCAGCTCCATGGGCACGAGCTTTGCCACCACGTCCACCTGCTGGTACGGAATGCCCATCACGCGGCCCACGTCCCGGATGGCATTGCGGGCGGCCATGGTACCAAAGGTGACGATCTGCGCCACATGGTCCGCACCGTATTTGCGGTTGACGTAGTCGATAACCTCCTGCCGGCGCTCGTAGCAGAAGTCCACGTCAAAGTCCGGCATACTGACGCGCTCGGGGTTCAAAAAGCGCTCGAAGATCAGGTTATAGCGGATGGGGTCGATATCCGTGATGCCCACGCAGTAGGCAGCGATACTGCCCGCGCCGGAGCCGCGTCCCGGCCCCACCGGGATGCCCTGACTTTTTGCAAAATTGATATAGTCCCACACGATGAGGTAGTAGTTGGTATACCCCATGGTCTTGACCACGCCAATCTCGTATTTCAGGCGGTCGATGTTAGCCTGCGGCACGTCCGGGCCGTAGCGGCGTTCCAAGCCGTCCCAGCAGAGTTTTTCAAAGTAGGCCTGATTATCCATGCCGTCCGGGGCTTTGTAGTAAGGGATCTTGGTGTGACCGAACTCAAAGTCAAAATTGCACTGCTCGGCGATCTTTGCAGTGTTGGCGCAGGCTTCCGGCACCATGGAGAACAGCTCGTACATCTCGTCTGTGGTCTTGACGTAGAATTCATCGGTCTGGAACTCCATGCGGTCGGCATCCTGAATGGTCTTGCCGGTCTGGATGCACAGCAGAATGCTCTGCATCTTGGCGTCCTCTTTGCGCAGATAATGGGCGTCGTTGGTGGCTGCCATGGGGATGCCCGTCTCCCGGGAAAGCTTGATCAGCTGCGGCAGAACGGTGGTATCCTCCTTCAGGCCGTGATCCTGCAATTCGATGTAGTAATTCTCTGCACCGAACAAATCCCGATACCACAGCGCCGTCGCCTTTGCGCGTTCGTAGTCTCCTGCCAGAATGGCCTGCGGGATCTCGCCCGCAAGACAGGCCGAAAGGCAGATAAGTCCCTCGTGGTATTGCTCCAAAAGCTGCTTATCTACGCGGGGCTTGGAGTAAAAGCCCTCCACAAAACCGGCAGAGACCATTTTGATCAGGTTCTTGTAGCCGGTCTCGTTTTTGCATAACAAGATCAGGTGGTTGTTGCCATCTATTTTATTTACCTTATCAAAGCGGGTGCGGGTGGCAACATAGACCTCACAGCCGATGATGGGCTTGATACCCGCCTTTTTAGCGGCTTTATAAAACTGCACACAGCCGTACATCACGCCGTGGTCGGTGCAGGCAATGGCGGTCTGTCCGCATTCCTTCACCCGCTCCATCAGCTGGTCGATACGGCAGGCACCATCCAGTAGGCTGTATTCCGTATGGATATGCAAATGGGCAAAGGGACGGGTATTTGCGGTAGGTTCACTCATTGTACGGCCTCCTGTCCCTCCTGCTGACGCTGGCGCAGATTTTCCGCCAGCGCCTCCAGCTTTTTCATCCGGTGTGATAAGCCGGATTTGCTCACTGCCGGGTCAAAGCAGCCGCACAGCGCGGTAAGCGAAAGATCCGGGTATTGCAGACGCTTGGCTGCTGCCTGCTGCAATACTTCCGGCAAAGTTTCCAGTGCGTGCTGCTCCTGCAAATAGCGGATGGCTTTCAGGGTCTGGGCATTTGCCCGCGCCGTTTTGCCAAGGTTTGCGGTATCACAGTTGGTCTGCCGGTTGGTCTGGTTGCGCACCTGCTTGAATGCTTTGAGCACGCTGATCTGTGTCGCGGCATCCGCAGCGCCCATAAAGCGGAGCAGCCGCTCCACGTTGGCACCGGTCTTGACGTAGATCAGGTTCACGCCGTTGCGGCGGGTACGGTGGGGCGCAAACTCGTGCTCGGCCAGCAGCGCTTCAAAATCCCGGGCGAGGTTCGTCCGGGAGGTGAGAAATTCCAGATTATATTCCTTTTGCGGGTCGGTGACCGTGCCGCTGCACAAAAACGCCATGGCAATATAGGCGCTGACGCAAGTCTGGCAGCGGATAAGCCCGGGGTCGATCTGCAAACTGGTCTCCCTGCCGGTAGTGCCAAACAGCTCGTGCAGGCGGGTGACCTGCTCCGTATCGCGGATATTGAACTCGTACAGCACACCGCTGGCGCGGGGCTTTTCTAATATCTCGCCCCGGATACCGCAGCGGGCAAACAGCTGCTGCGCCAGCTGCACCGTGTGGGGCTGCTCGGTTTGCAGCACAAGGCCACGGGCATCAAAGTATTTGGCAAAGCAGGCAATGCCATAGGCAGCTGCACGCACACAGCATTCCTTGGTGGGGCTGCGCTGCGCGATCTCCTCCCGCGCACTGGATGCAAAACTCATAGTATTTCCTCTGTTTTCAGCGCACGGCGTCCCGGTGCTGCACCCCGGGCTCGTAGCCCAGAGAGGTGCAGTATTCCGCAAGCTTGCGTGCGAATGTGATGGAGCGGTGCTTGCCGCCCGTGCAGCCCACCGCAATGGTCAGCTGGCTTTTGCCCTCCTTGACATAGAGTGGCAGAGCGTACTGCAAAAAGTTCTCATACCGGTGCAGCAGCTCCTGTGCTTCGGGGTGGCTCATGACAAAATCCACCACTTCCTGATCCAGCCCAGTCTTGTGCTTCAGTTCTGGCACATAGAAGGGGTTTGGCAGGCAGCGCACGTCCAGCACAAGGTCGGCTTCCGGCGGCAGACCAAACTTGAACCCGAAGGACATGATGGTGAGCCGCATGGCATTTTTTGCCCCGCCGTTTTTCATGAACAGATCGCAGATGCGCTCTTTGTTCTGGGAGGTAGAGAGCAGACCGGTGTTGATAGTATAGTCTGCGCGGTCTTTTAAGGGCTGTAAGATCTGCCGCTCCTTCAAAAAGGCATCCCGGGTGGAGATGCCCTCTGCAATGCTGATGGGGTGGCGGCGGCGGGTCTCGCTGTAACGGCGCATCAGCACATCGTCCGGTGCATCCAGAAACAGGATCTTATAGGGCGTTTTCTGCTCGTCCAACTGCTGCAAGGCAGTCTCGATCTGCTCCCTGCTGCGGCAGCCGCGCACGTCCATGGAAAGTGCTACCCGCTCCAACTGGTTGTCACCCGCCTTGGAAAACGCCGTAATGCTGGGCAGCAGCCCCGCCGGGACGTTATCAATGCAGAAAAATCCGATATCCTCCAGCGCATTCATAGCCACAGACTTTCCCGCACCGGAAAGCCCGCTGACGATCAACAGCTCCATCTGTGTTCCACACTCCCTCTATTTGCGCAGTTCAGCGGACTACGCGGATCTCTTTTTCCAGATCGTAACCGGTCTTTTCCTTTACGATGGTGCGCACTTCCTCGCACAGTGCCAGCACATCGGCGCAGGTTGCGCCGCCAAGGTTCACCACAAAGCCGCAGTGCTTCTCGCTGACGGCGGCACCGCCGTGCCGGTAGCCCCGCAGACCGCACTGGTCGATGAGGGCAGCGGCAAAAGCACCCACCGGGCGCTTGAAGGTGCTGCCTGCGCTGGGCTTATCCAGCGGCTGCTTGTCCAGCCGTTTTGCCATCAGTTCGTCCATTTTTGCGCGGATGGCCTCTGGCTCGCCCGGAGTCAGGGCAAACTGCGCCGAGAGGATGCAGCCGCCGTTTTCCTCAAAAATGCTGTGGCGGTAGCGCAGGTCGAGTTCTGCTGCCGCAGCCTCTTTTACTTCGCCCTCGGCGGTAAGGTACTGCACCGTGGTCAGCACGTCCTTCATCTCGCCGCCGTAGGCTCCGGCGTTCATGTAGACCGCGCCACCCACCGTACCAGGGATGCCGTAGGCAAACTCCAGCCCGGTCAAGCCGTGCTCCAGCGCCGTTTTGCACAGCGTCGAGAGCCGCACGCCCGCCCCGGCGGTGAGCTGTGTACCGTGCACCTCCACAGTGTCCTGCATGGAGGAAATAGCCAACACCGCACCATCGTAGCCCTCGTCGGCAAACAGGATATTGCTGCCGTTTCCCAGCAGATAGTACCGGATGCCCTGCGCCTTGCACAGGGCAACGGCGCGGCAAAGTTGTGCCCGATCTACCGGCTGCACGAACAGCCGCGCCGGGCCGCCGATTTTAAAGGTACAATGCGCCGCCAGCGGCTCGTTTTCTTTATAAGCAATGCCTGCTGCGGTGAGCAGCTGCTTGAGTTGTTCCATAGGGTCAGGCTCCTTTTTATAGAGAGGTTCAGTCCATTTTGTCATCCAGCCCCAGCCGGATCAGCAGCTCCTTGGCTGCGTTGTAGCCCATCTTCTTCTGGCGGTTATTGATGGCTGCGGTCTCCAGCACCACAGCCAGATTGCGGCCGGGAGAGACCGGGATGCTGGTGCTGGGAATGCTCACGCCAAGAATGTCGTAGTATTCGCTTTCCAGACCGGTGCGCTGGTAGTTCTTGGTGGGGTCCCACGCTTCCAGCTGCACCACCAGATCCAAGCTTTCGCTCAGCTTGACGGCACCCACGCCGTACACGCGGGCCACGTTGACGATGCCAATGCCGCGCAGCTCGATGAAGTGGCGGATATTTTCCGGTGCAGTGCCCATGATCTGGCGGTTGGACACCTTGCGCAGCTCCACGGCATCATCTGCCACCAGACGGTGACCGCGCTTGACCAGCTCAATGGCCAGCTCGCTTTTGCCGATGCCGCTGTCGCCAAGGATCAGGATACCCTCGCCGTACACCTCCACCAGCACGCCGTGCCGGGTGATGCGGGGCGCAAGTTCCAAGTTCAGCACGCTGATCAGGCTGCCCATCAAAGTGCAGGTGGTCTCGTTGGAGCGCAGCAGGGCAACCGCGTGCTTCTGCGCCAGCTCCTGCATCTCCGGGAAGGGCGCCAGCTCCTCGCTGCGGCAGACGATGACCGCCGGGGGCTGCTGCCGGAACAGCTGCTCCAGTGCCTCGTAGCGTTTTTCTGCCGTCAGGCCAGACAGAAAGTTCATCTCTGCCAGACCCATGATCTGCAAGCGGAGCTTATCAAAGTAATCATAATAGCCCGCCAGAAACAGACCCGGGCGGTTGACCTCGGCGATCTCCACGCTGATCTCATCCAGCTCCCGGGGGGTGTATACTACTTCCATGCTGACGCGGTCGGTCAGCGTTTTAAGCGAAACATTGAACGTACCCATCCTGGTTCCTCCTGTATCCTCTTGCCGCGCTGTGCTGCGGGCGCTCTTGTTCCTATTATAATAAAATTCGGCGGCAAATACAACGCCCGGGGCGCTGTTTTTGCACCCACGGCGGGAAACCGACGCTGCATCGCTGCCCGTGCACAGGATTTTTACATTTTTCTTACTTTACATGGGTTTTACATTTCGGCGATTTCAGATTTTACATTGTTTTTCTATACTTAAAGCACAGGAGAAAAACACGTCAAGAAAAGTGAGGAAAACACTTATGACCATTTTTAATGTCTTTTCGCTGCTGGGAGGTCTGGCCCTGTTTTTGTTCGGTATGGACATCATGGGCAAGGCACTGGAAAAGCAGGCCGGCGGCCAGCTGCAAAAAATTCTCAGCAAACTGACCGATAACCCCCTCAAGGGCTTTTTTCTGGGTCTGTGCGTGACTGCCGTCATCCAGAGCTCCAGCGCTACCACCGTTATGGTGGTGGGCTTTGTCAACAGCGGCATCATGGAGCTGCATCAGGCCATTGGCGTGATTATGGGCAGCAACGTGGGCACCACCGTGACCAGCTGGATTTTGAGCCTTTCCGGTTTGCAGGGTGACAGCCTGTTCATCCAGCTGCTCAAGCCCACTTCTTTTAGCCCTGTGCTTGCATTTATCGGCATTTTGCTGTATATGTGTAAGAGTGAGAAGAAAAAGGGCGTGGGCACCATCCTCATCGGCTTTGCCGTACTGATGACCGGCATGACCACCATGTCTAACGCGGTGCTGCCGCTGCAAAACGAGGCATGGTTCACCAGCCTGTTCACCCGCTTCTCCAACCCCCTGCTGGGCGTTCTGGTGGGCGCACTGGTCACCGGCATCATCCAGAGTTCCAGCGCCAGCGTGGGCATCCTGCAGGCGCTGAGCGCCACCGGCGTCATCACCTACGGCAGTGCCATCCCCATCATCATGGGTCAGAACATCGGCACCTGTGTGACCGCACTGCTGTCCTCGGTGGGTGCCAACAAGAACGCCCGCCGGGCTGCCATGGTGCACCTGTACTTCAACATCATCGGTGTAAGCATCTTCCTGTTCGGATTCTATGGGCTCAACGCCGTCTGCCACTTTGCCTTTGTGAATACCACCATCGAGGCTTGGGGCATTGCAATCGTGCACTCGGTGTTCAACATTCTGGCCACCGTCATTCTGCTGCCCTTCGCCACCGGGCTGGAAAAGCTGGCCATTCTGACCATTCCCGACTCCCCGGAAAAAGAGGAGTTTGCTCTACTGGATGACCGTCTGCTGAACACTCCCGCCGTGGCTGTGGAGCGTGCCCGCGCCGCTACCGCTGAAATGGCCGAGCTTGCCCGGGTGGGTGTGGTACAGGCCATGAGCCTGACCCACGAGTGGAACGACGAACTTGCCCAGAAGGTGCGGGACGAGGAAAAAAAGGTAGACCGGTACGAGGACGCATTGGGCACCTATCTGGTCAAGCTGTCCGGCCGGGAACTAAACCACGCCGACAGCCAGAGCGTGAACACTCTGCTGCACACCATCAGTGATTTTGAGCGTATCAGCGACCATTCCGTCAACCTGCTGGAATCCGCCGAGGAGATGCACCAGAAGGATATCCACTTCTCCAAGGATGCGCAGGAGGAGCTGCAGGTGCTGGAGGATGCGGTGCAGGACACCCTGAGCCGCACCACCGATGCCTTCCGCAAGGGGGATCTGCACCTCGCTTCCAAGGTAGAGCCGCTGGAGGCCGTGGTCAACGAGTTGGTGCGCGCCATCAAGGCGCGGCACGTTGCCCGCCTGCAGGCCGGCAGCTGTTCCATCGAGTACGGCTTTGTGCTGGACGATCTGTTGACCAACTACGAGCGTGTGTGCGACCATTGCAGCAATGTGGCGGTTGCACAGATCGAGGTGGCACAGGACAGCTTTGACACCCACGCTTATCTGAACGACCTGCGCCACGGCAACGACACCAAGGAAAGTGAAGAATTCCACCGCCGTCTGGGCCGCTACCGTGAGCGGTATCTGTTCCCGGACGGACAAACTGCTGAGGAGAACTGAGTTATGATCTATATCGTAGAGGACGATACTTCTATCCGGGAGCTGGAGCAGTATGCCCTGCAATCCAACGGCTACGAGGTGCAGGGCTTTGAGAGCGCCGAGTCTTTCTGGCAGGCCATGCGTGCCGCTGAGCCGGAGCTGGTGATCCTGGACGTGATGCTGCCCGGCGAGGATGGCTTTTCTATCCTGAAAAAGCTGCGCAACACGCCCTCCCTGCGCAAGCTGCCCATCATTATGGTCACAGCAAAATCCAGCGAGCTGGACACCGTGCGCGGGCTGGACTGCGGCGCGGACGACTACATTGCAAAGCCCTTTGGCATTATGGAATTTCTCAGCCGGGTGCGTGTGGCACTGCGGCGCTCTGCCCCGGAGACAAGGCCGGACGTGCTGGTTTTTCACGAGATCCAGCTGGATAACGCCCGCCACAGCGTTACGGTAAACAGCACCCCCGTGGAGCTGACCTACAAGGAATACTGCCTGCTGCGGCTGCTGCTGGAAAACACCAGTCTGGTGGTGACCCGCGAGACCATTTTGCAGGTGGTGTGGGGCACCGACATCTCGGTGGAGAGCCGTACCGTGGATATGCACATCCGCACCCTGCGCAAAAAGCTGGGTGATGCGGGGCGTTATATCTGCACCGTGCGCAAGGTGGGCTACAAGCTGACCGATGAGGAGGCCGAAGAAGAATGAAGCTGCGCAGCATGGAAGAAAAGATCAGCTACCGGTTGTTCCTGATGGGCTTTCTGGGGCTTATATTCACCGCAGCGCTGTGCATTTTTGTGTTCCATAAAGCCTTTACGGCACAGGCATGGTCGGGTTTGGAGCGGGAGACCGATCTTGTGCGCGCCGGGTACGAGCAGACCGGAGACCCGGCGCAGCTGAATGCCTTTGTGACCGATGATCTGCGCGTGACGCTGATCAGTCAGGACGGCAGCGTGCTGTTTGAATCTGCCACCGACCAGCCCATGGAGAACCATCTGACCCGCCCGGAGATCCGCGATGCCATTGCAACCGGCGAGGGACGGGACATCCGCGATTCCCAGACTATGGGCTACGAGACCTATTATTACGCGCTCCGGCTTTCCAGCGGGGACGTGCTGCGCGTGGCGCAGGACGCCGAAACCGTGTGGTCTATCTACGACTCCACTATCCCTGCCATCGTGCTGAGCTGCGTGGCGCTGATGCTGGCTGCTGCGGTGCTGGCTGCCCTGCTGACCAAAGCACTTGTTCAGCCGGTACTGAACATGACCGAGGATCTGGATCACATTCAGGAAAATGTGCCCTACCGGGAGCTGATTCCCTTTGCGGAGAGCATCCATTCTGACCGCATTTTGCGGGAAAACAACGAAAAAATGCGGCAGGAATTTACCGCCAATGTCAGCCACGAACTCAAGACCCCGCTGACCAGCATTTCCGGCTATGCAGAGCTGATCGAGACCGGCATTGCAAAGCCGGAGGATGTGCCGGATTTCGGCCGCAAGATTCACAGCGAGGCCACCCGCATGATCCAGCTGGTCAACGACATTTTGCAGCTTTCCAAGCTAGATACCGTAAGCGAGACCGGAGACGCCCCGGTGATGGAAACGGTAGACCTTTTGGAGGTAGCCAAGGAGTGCGTGGAGCGCCAGAAGCTGAACGCCCGCCGCGCGTATATCTCCCTGACCTATCTGGGCGAGAGCGCCCCGGTGCTGGGCAGCCGCGCGCTGCTGGATGAGCTGTGCCAGAACCTGTGCGACAACGCCATCCGCTACAACCGCCCGGGCGGCAAGGTGCAGATCATTACCGCTTGCAGCCGGGACGGGCACTGCACCCTGACCGTAACGGATAACGGCATTGGCATCCCGCGGGAAGCGCAAGCCAGCGTGTTCGAGCGCTTCTACCGGGTGGACAAGAGCCGCAGCAAGGCCACCGGCGGCACCGGACTTGGACTTGCTATCGTCAAGCACATTGCCCGTATCCACAACGCCCGTATCAAGCTGGAAAGTCAGGTGGATGTTGGCACTACCATCACCGTCACCTTCCCTACCGCCTCTTAATACAGCATGAAATGCACGTCTGTCCGTAATTGCGGGCAGGCGTTTTTTGTTGGGTCAAAACTTGCGCCGCTGCCGCTCCGCAGCGTTTCCCGGGCTTGCAGGTGCAGCACATCCACGCCCTGCTGCCAGCAGCTTTGCAAAAGTGCGGTGCACTGCACCGCAAGCTGCTGCCGCTGCGCCTGCGCGGGCAATGGGCTGTGGGCGGCACGTTGGCAGTCCAGCCGCACAAGCACCTGCCCCTTTTGCAGGGTGACCGAAACGGTGCAGCGCCGGATGCCGATGCGCTCCCCTTCCAGCCAGAGCTGCCGGGTGCCGCCCTGCCCGGTAAGCAGCTGGAAAACCTCGGCCTGCTCCGGGGACAAGGGCGTATTAGCGGCCACAGTGTGCAGGACACCGCCCTCCTGTATTGTCACCTCTTCCGCGTTCCATTGTAAAATAGGCAGAAGCCCCGGCTCTGTGTGCTGATACAGCCGGGGCGCGGTGGGTGCTGCGGCCTTTAGCTGTGTCATCAGGGCATCTGGCAAAGCGGCTTGTGCGGTAAGGTGGTCTATCTCTCCTTCTGCGCAAAGCAGCCTTGCCGCCGTGCGACCGCAGCCGCGCCGCAGCACCAGCTGCTCGTACTCTGTTAATAAGGACTCTTCCGCTTTTGGCAGCAGCAGATAATCACACAGACGGTAGCTTGCGGTTTGGGGCAGTGCCTGCTCTGCCGCAGCCAGTGCCCGCTCCATCGTTTGCCCCTTTGCCTGCACAAACTGCAATGCGGCAGAGGCCTCGGCGGCATCGGCGGCGGCCTGCGGTGCCTGATAGAGCAGCCCTGCCTGATACCCCTGTTCGGTCTGCGCCAGATACATCGCCCGCACCATGCTTTTCTCGGTGCTTTCGCAGCGCAGGAACAAAAGGCACCACCCTGCCAGCAGCAAATACAGTAGTGGCTTGTAAGATTTCTGTTTTCTCATGGCTGCACCTCGGCTTCCGGCTGCTGCCAGAGCAAGTGGATAGCGGCGCACAGCATGGCCGCCCGGTAGACAGCGCACAGCAGCCATAGCAGCAAAAGCAGCGCATCCATGCGGGAAAAGCTACCACCGCTCCACGCCCGCAGCAGTTCCAGCCGAGGGTATGCGCCACTGCCAAACAGCAAAGTGCCGCCCAGCAAAGCCGCTGCCTGCACCGCAAAGCCCCATACCGGCAGCCAGACCGTGCGGCGGGCAGACCGCGCACTGCACAGAAGGGCTACGGCAAAATATTCAGCGTAGACCGGTACGCCCCAGCCTGTTGCGGTCGGCTGTGCCGGGGTAAACAGCCGGTACCAGTGCAGCTGCCCTGCAAGCCCCAGCAGGCAGACCACGCCGCCCACGGCTACAAACCACCACAGCACCCGCGCCGAGGCGTTCCAGCTTGCGGGACGGACGCACCACCCTGCCCAGAGCAGCAGCGGCAGAAAGCCCAGCAGCGCCATGGAGGAAAACTCTGCCGTGCACAGCCCTTGCGCCTGCGCAAGGGTATGCACCAGCTCCATAAAAAGTCCGGCTGTCAGTGCCAGACGCACCGCCAAGGAGGGGGCTTTATCCCGCAGTGCCGCTGCTGCCAGTGCAGAAAGGACGCACAGACACACCGTGCCAACTGCACCCAGCCACAGCGCCCGACGTGCCGGGACGCCCTGCGGGATGCCGTCTGCCAGTGCTGCCGTGAGCACACTGAGGGTCAGCGCCGCCGGGGTAAAATGTTCTTTTTGCTGCTTCATAACTGCCGTTTTCCTCTCTCCCGCTTTTGCCAGATATTGAACCCATGCCGGGACAGCTGCCGGTAGTTGCGGCGCAGAACGCCGTCCTCGGAAAGCGGCTGCTGCGGGAACGGGTGCGGCGCAAGGTATGGCACGCCAAGTGCTTCGGTGCTGACGATGCTGAGCAGAAAGCCAAAAAATGCTGCTGCCAGTCCCACCGGTCCGGCAAGCCCCGCCAGCAGCACCGTGCCGATGCGCAGCAGAGTGGCAGGCTCGTACAGACCCGGGGTGACAAAGACCGCAATGGCCGTAATACTTGCTACAAAGATGACCGGGGTGCTCATGAGCCCGGTGGCAATGGCGGCATCTCCAATAATGAGCGCCGACACCAGACTGACCGAGTGCCCCAGTGACTGCGGCATCCGCAGCCCGGCTTCCCGGATGATTTCTAAGATCAGGATGACCAGCAGCATCTCGGCAAACAAGGGCAGCGGGGTGGCCTTTTCGGCTGCTTCGATCTTATACAGTAACTGCGGGGGCAATAGCTCCGGCAGATACACCGCCACGCACACAAAGACCCCCGGTAAGAACACCGTAAGGTAGAAAGAAAAATACTTCAGCACCCGCAGAAAAGAGGAAAACACCGCCGTTGAGGCATAATCGTCCAGACACTCGAACTGCTCGCTGAAAAGCGCGGGCAGCACCAGCGCCGAGGGGCTGCCGTTGACCAAAATTATCAGCTTGCCCTCGCAAAGCTTTGCGGCGGCGACCGCCGGGCGCTCGGTGTAGTGTACTGGGGTAAACAGCCGCGCCTTGCCGGGCAGCAGCCACGGCACAAAATAGCTGGAATCCAGCAGAAGCTCCGGCTCTGCGCTTTGCAAAATGGTGCGCACCCGGCTCACCATGGCGGGGTCGGCACAGTTTTTGCAGTAGCAAAGGGCGAACTCCGTATTGCAGCAGGTGTGCGCCTGTGCGGCCTCCTGCACAAGGGTGTCGGTGCGGACAAGACGGCGCAAAAGGCTCAGGTTTACCCGCAGCAGGTCGGTAAAGCCTTCCCTGCTGCCGCGCAGGTTGCCCTCGGCGGAGGGCTCTTCCACGGAGCGGAATTTGAGCCCCTGCACCGAAAATGCAATGCCGCTGCTGCACCCCTCTAACAGCAGCACTGCCATGCCGGCTGTCAGCCGCGTTACGAGCTGCGGCATATCCTGCACCGGAGTGCTCTCGGCCGGAAAAGCTGAGCCGTGCAGGATATGTGCATAGGCCTGTGCACCGGTAAGGCGGACAGAAGCAGACTGACGCCCGGCGGCGTCCAACAATAACTCCCAGAGCGAATCAAGGCTTGCCATGCCGTCAAACATTACGATGCACCCCGGGCAGCCATACAAAACGATCTTCTTCGCATAATAATCTGCCGATTTGCCAAACCTAGCATCAAGCGCGGACAGGTTTTCCGCAAGGCTTTGCGAAAGCTGCTGCACATCCATCACTCCTTTGTGTGTGCAGTATGCCCGCTTTGCCGCAGCGGAATACGCCGCGCACACCGCACCGGGAGGGTTTGTGCATGAAACTGCTGCTTTGCCGCACCATTATCCTGTATCTTTGTGTTTTGTTTGCCATGCGGCTGATGGGCAAACGTCAGCTGGGAGAATTGCAGCCGGAGGAGCTGGTATCCACTATCCTTATCTCCAATCTGGCGTCCATCTCCATTGAATCAGAGGATGTGCCCATTACCGCCAGTCTCATCCCGCTGTTCCTCATTGCGGCGCTGGAGCTGCTGGGTTCGGTGGTGAGCTTCCGCAGCCAGAAATTTTTCAATTTCCTCTCCGGGCGTCCCAAAACGGTCATTCTGGACGGAAAGATCGACCAGAACGCTTTGCGGATGCTGCGGCTGACCACTGCCGACCTGATGGAGGCGCTGCGCGGCAAGGATATCTTTGACCCACGCAGGGTATCCTACGCCGTAATTGAAACCAACGGCACGCTGTCGGCGGCGCTGCGCCCGGAGCAGGAAGCGGCTACCCTGTCCGACTTGCAGCTGAAGGTACAGCAGACACAGGCCACCATCCCCTTTGTGCTGGACGGGCAGGTGTTGGAGGACAATCTGCGCTGGTGCGGTAAGGACCGTGCATGGCTGGAACGCACTGCCACGGCAAACACAGTTCTACCACAGGAGATCTTACTGCTCATCGGTAACGAGACCGAGGACTATTTTCTGCTGAAAAAGGAAGGTCGTCAGCCGGGAGGAAAGCGATGAAGCGGATCTATGCGTGCATCCTAATCGTAGCTGCGCTGCTGGGGGTATCCCTTTACAGCAGCGGACGGGTGCAGGGTTTTGCACAGGATATCTCGGCTGACTTGGACTGCGCCCTTGAAGCGGTACGGCAGAAAGACTTTCCCACTGCGCGGCAGGCGCTTGCCGAGGGTGCAGAGCTGTGCGACACCATGCGGGAGACCATGAGCCATCTGCTGCGCACTGCCGACTACACGGAGCTGGAAGCTGCACTGCGGGCGGCAGACGGATACCTTGAGCAGCAGGCCGCAGAGGATGCGCTGGGTGAACTGCGCCGCGCACAGGTGGAGGTGGAGCGACTGGAATGGCTTGCCCGGCGGCTGGTGTAAGATGAGCAAAAAAGGACACTGCACAGTGTTTCGTGCAGTGTCCTTTTTAAGTTATAGTTTACTGATTTTCCTTGCGGTCGCCCACAAGCTTTTTCAGTTCATCAAGGAAGCTTTCCACGTCCGCAAACTGGCGGTAGACCGAGGCGAAGCGGATATAGGCCACCTCGTCGATCTTTTTCAGCTCCTCCATGGTCAGCTCTCCGATGCGCACACTGGGGATCTCGCGGTCGTAGGAGCTGAACAAGGACTGCTCAATGCTGCTGACAGCACGTTCCAGCGTTTCGTAGCTGACAGGACGCTTGGCACAGGCGCGCAGCATGGCGTTGAACAGCTTCTGCCGGTCAAAGGGTTCGCGGGAGTTGTCCTTTTTGATGACCACCAGCGGCACCGTTTCCACCACCTCGTAGGTGGTAAAGCGCATGTGGCAGTTCAGGCACTCGCGGCGGCGGCGGATGCGCTCGTTATCTTCCGTGGGGCGGGAGTCAATCACCTTGGATTCCTCCGCACCGCAATAAGGGCACTTCATCTTTTGTTCCTCCGCCTCAGTTTTTCTTTTTGCTGCGCTCGCTCCACAGCACCCATGCCGAGGTGGAAACGCACAGAGAGGTGTACACACCGCTGACCATACCCATCATCAGCGGGAACGCAAAGGTGAAGATGCTGTCCAGACCGTAGAGCTTTGCCACGATGCACATCACGCCCAGAGCCATCACGGTGGTGATGGTGGTGATCAGGGTGCGGCGGGCAGACTGGTTGACCGACTGGTTGACCAGCTCTTCAAAGCTGCCCTTTTTGCCTATGAGGGCGCGGTTCTCGCGGATACGGTCGTACACCACAACAGTATCGTTGATGGAATAGCCAAGGATGGTGAGCATGGCGGCGATAAAGTTGCCGTCCAGTGCGGTGCGCAGCAGCACAAAGGTGCCGAACACCACCATCAGGTCGTTGACCAGCGCCAGCACTGCCATCATACCGCCGGTCAGACCGCCGATGTTCTTGAAGCGCAGGGCGATATACAGCAGAATGAGCACCAGCGCAAACAGCACAGCCACCAAACTCTTCTGCAGGAACTTGGTGCCCATGGCCGCGCTGACGTTGCTCAGAGACAGCTGGGCAAACTGGTTGTCCGGGTAGTTCTCGTTCAGGGAGTCCAGCAGGTTCTCCACCTGCTCGGTGGTCACGGTCTCGGTGCCGGGCATGGAGATCTTCAGGGTCTGGTCACCGGTGGCTACGTTCTCGCCGGTCTGCAGGGTCAGGCCGGTGTTTTCCAGCGCCGCAGCAGCGGTCTTTTGCACAGCGGACTGATCAAAACTGCCCTCGTAGGACAGAGTGATCATGGCACCGCCGGTGAACTCGGTATCCAAATGCACACCGAACACCGCGGCGCACAGCAGGATGACTACCATCAGGCAGGCGGAGAAGGTCAGGAACTTTTTGCGCAGGGATACGAAATCCACCGGCTTCTTTTCTGCCTTCTCCTGCCCGGGCTTTGCAGCACCGTAGAGCCACGGGTTGCGCAGTGCCTTGATGGCGGCTGCGCCACGGATCATAACACGGGTAGCGAATACGCCAAACACAAAGTTCAGCAGCACGCCGGTGAGCAGAGTATAACCAAAGGCGTAGATAGTGCCTGCGGTAGAGGGGCCAAAGGCAAAGAATACAAAGTGCAGCGCCTTGGCAAACAGGCCATCCGAAGGGCCGAAGGCACCCATGAGTACAATGGCCACGATGACGATGGTTACGTTGCCGTCAATGATAGGGGTCAGGCCGCGGGCAAAGCCGCTCTTCAGTGCGCCATCCAGAGATTTGCCGTTTTTCAGCTCCTCCTTGATGCGCTCGGCGGTGATGACGTTGGCGTCCACACCCATACCGATGGCCAGAATAATACCTGCGATGCCAGGCAGGGTCAGAGTAAAGCTTTCAAACACCGGGAAATAGCCGGATACAAAGGCCAGCGTAGCCGCCACCTGACCGGCCAGCGCGATGCAGGCCAGAAAGCCCGGCAGACGGTACAGTACCGTCATGAACACCACGATGAGGGCAAAAGCGATCAGGCCTGCCAGTACCATAGCGCTGAGACTGTTTTCGCCCAGACTGGGGCTTACGGTGGAGTAGCTGTCCACGCTCAAAGCAAAGGGCAGCGCACCGGAGTTGATCTGGCGCGCCATCTTGACCACGGCATCCTGCGTAAAGGGATTGGAAGCAGAGCTGGTGATGATGGCCTGTCCGTCGGTGATGGCGGTGTTGACGGTAGCGGTACTCACGTTCTCATCGTCCAGCCAGATGCTGATGCTGCCCTTATCGGCGGCCAGCTTGGTGGTGGCGTCGCCAAAGGCCTTGGCACCTTCGGTGGTGAACTTGAGGGCAACGTAATACTCAGAGCTGCCGCCGTTGCTCACAGCACCGTACTGCGCCGAGGCGCTTTCGACCATGGAGCCGTCCAAAATCAGCTCGCCGTCCTTGCTGGCGCCCTCGCGGAAGGTCAGGTAGGCGGTGGTGCCGATCTCCTGAATGGCAGACTCGGGGTCAAAATCCGTCTCGCCGGACTGCCACGGGAACTCCAGGATCAGGCTGTCGGAGTTGTTGTCCACATACAGCTCGTAGTCGGTCACGTTCAACGCGACCAGACGGTTCTCGATGACCAAACGAGCAGCATCCAGCTGCTCGTCCGTGGCATCATAGCCATCCGAAGGTACAAAGGTGACGTTGACGCCGCCCTTGATATCCACACCAAAGCGGATATCTCTTGCACCCTTGATGTAGGTGGTGGTCACATCGCCGTATTTTGCCGCCACGCCAAAAAAGGCGGTGTAGACAAACACAACGATCAGCAGCGCGGTAACGACCAGCTGCCATGCTTTGCCTTTTGTTTTCATAAGTCGGGAACCTCCAAAAGCGGCGGCTGTGCAGCCGCAGCCGTTTTTGTTGTGAACCGCAAGTTTTGCCGACGGTTCCTCTCCTCACAGAGCAGCCATCGTGCCGACCTTTCTGTGATAAAACTCCCCTGCCAGCCCTGCAAAGAGCCCCGCAGAGGAGAATATACAAATTATTTCAAGCCTTAGGCCATGTCAGCCAGCAGCTTTTCCACAACAGCCAGACGCACACAGACGCACAGCAGCTCGGAAGCAGTCTCCACCTCGTCCAGACTGGGGTAAGTGGGGGCGATGCGCAGGTGAGAGTCCTGCGGGTCATTGTGGTACGGATAAGCAGAGCCTGCGCCGGTCAGCACCAGACCTGCGTTCTTGCACAGTTCCGCCACGCGCTTAGCGCAGCCGGGCATGACATACAGGCTGATGAAGTAGCCGCCCTTGGGGTTGGTCCAGTGGGCAATATCACCGCAAGGGGTGAGGTTGGCGGCAAAGGCGGTCTTGACGGCATCGAAGCAGGGCACCAGACGGCGGCGATGCTTTGCCATGTGTGCCAGAACGCCTTCCTTGTTCTTCAGGAAGCGAACATGGCGCAGCTGGTTCATCTTGTCGTAGCTGATGATCATCACAGCAAAGCGCTTGCACATATACTTCATGCTGTTGTCGCTGCATGCAATGGCAGAAACACCGGCACCCGGGAAGGTGATCTTGCTGGTGGAGGTGAACATGAACACGCGATCCTGCGTGCCGTACTTCTTGCTCACATTCAGCAGCACGGGGGTCTCGATGATCTCCTCGGTCAAGTGATGGACGATGTAGGCCTCATCCCAGAAGATCTTGAAATCCGGGGCAGCGGTTTTCATCTTGGCAAAGCGCTCGATGGTCTCATCGCTGTAAGTGTAGCCATCGGGGTTGGAGTACTGCGGCACACACCAGATGCCCTTGATGGTATCATCCTCTGCTACCAGCTTTTCCACAACGTCCATATCGGGGCCGTTGGGGGTCATGGGTACGCTGATGAGCTCAAAGCCGAACTCCTCAGTGATGGCAAAGTGACGGTCATAGCCGGGCACCGGGCAGAGGAACTTGCGCTTCTCCACCTGAGACCAAGGGCAGGGAGACTCCGGGAAACCGAACACATAACCGATGTTGATGAGGTTATACATCAGCTGCAGGCTGGAGTTGCCGCCCACGAACACCTCGTTGGGCTTTACGCCGAACACATCTGCAAACAGGGCGCGGGCCTCGTGCAGACCCTCCAGTTCGCCGTAGTTGCGGGCATCGGTGCCTGCATCCGTGGTGTAGTCGGTCATCTTCAGCAGGTCCATTGCCAGATCCATCTGGTGGGGGCCGGGCTTGCCGCGTGCCATATTGAGCTTCAGACCCTTTGCCTGAAACTGCTTATAAGCCTGCTCCAGCGCTGCCTTTTCAGCAGTCAGCGCAGCGCGATCCATCTCGTGATAATTTGCCATTGAAAACACACTCCTTTATCGTACTCTTCCTGTTACCCAATACTATGGCTCGTCTTTTGCGGTATGCCCCTGCCAGAGAGCACACGCCGCACGATCCACATTTTATTATTATAGTACATTTTCCTGTCAGAAACAAGAATTTGAAAGCAAAAAGCCCTGCCAAAAGCAAAAAGCTTTCGAAACAGGGCTTTTAGGCAGGTACACTCCCCTGCTGTGCGGCGATGCCGTCAGCTGAGAGCGGCCTGATTTTTATAGCGTTTGCGCACGGCACCGTATTCCAGATGTGCCTCGCCGCCCTCCACGGTGTCCTCGTCCACGGTCACGCGGATGATGGTAGCATCGCTGGGCACCTCGTACATGATGGGCAGCAGAATGCTTTCCATCACGCTGCGCAGACCACGGGCACCAGTCTTGCGCTCGATGGTCTTGCGGGCAATGGCGTGCAAAGCTTCGTCCGTGAAGGTAAGCTCCACGTTGTCCATACCCAGCAGCTCCTTGTACTGCTTGACCAGACTGTTGCGAGGCTCCTTGAGCACGCGCACCAGTGCATCCTCGTCCAGATCGTCCAGCACGGTGATGACCGGCAGACGGCCGATCAGCTCCGGGATCAGGCCGAACTTGACCAGATCGTGGGGCTCTACCTTGCGCAGCAGTGCACGCTCGGCCTCGGTGGAGTTATCCTTCAGCGCACTGCCGAAGCCCAGCGCGGACTTATCGGTGCGGCGCAGGATATACTTGTCCAGACCATCAAAAGCACCGCCGCAGATGAACAGGATGTTGGTGGTGTCGATCTGGATGAACTCCTGCTGCGGGTGCTTGCGGCCGCCCTGCGGCGGCACATTGCTGACAGTGCCCTCCAAGATCTTCAGCAGTGCCTGCTGTACGCCCTCGCCGCCCACATCGCGGGTGATGGAGGGGTTTTCGCTCTTGCGGGTGATCTTGTCGATCTCATCAATGTAGATGATGCCGATCTGTGCCTTCTGCACGTCAAAATCTGCCGCCTGGATCAGCTTGAGCAGAATGTTCTCCACGTCCTCACCCACATAACCGGCCTCGGTAAGGGTGGTGGCATCCGCAATGGCGAAGGGCACGCCCAGCATCTTGGCCAGTGTCTGCGCCAGCAGGGTCTTGCCCACGCCGGAGGGACCCAGCAGCAGCACATTGGACTTTTGCAGCTCCACGTCGCCGCCCTTGCCGCTGAGGATGCGCTTATAGTGGTTGTAGACCGAAACGGACAGCACACGCTTTGCCTCGTCCTGACCGATAACATACTGATCCAGACCTTCCTTGATCTCGGCCGGGGTCATGATGTTGATATCCAGATCTGCGGCAGCGGGCTGGACATGGGCACGGCTTGCGCTGCCGCGGCCCGGACGGGCGCTTTTGGGCTGATCCGGCTTGTCAGAGAGCAGATCGTGGCACAGGCCGATGCACTCGCTGCAAATATTGACCCCGGGGCCAATAATCATGCGTTCCACTTCGTCCTGATGCTTGCCGCAAAAGCTGCAAACCAGATCCTTTTCATTTTTGCCGGAATTGTTATTTGCCATAGCTGTTTTTCCTTATCCTGGATAGATTATAGCGGTTTACCGGTGGGCAATGACCTCATCGATCAGGCCGTATTCCTTTGCCTGCTGCGCGGTCAGGTAGTTGTCGCGCTCGGTGTCCTGCTGGATCTTTTCCAGCGGCTGGCCGGTGTACTCGCTGAGCATCCGGTTCATCTTATCGCGGATATAGACCATGTGCTCGGCATGGATCTTGATATCCGTGGTCTGGCCGGAAAGGCCGCCGCCCTGACCGCCGATCAGCGGCTGGTGGATCATGATCTCGGCGTTGGGCAGGGCAAAGCGCTTGCCCTTGGTGCCGCTTGCCAGCAGGAATGCACCCATAGAGGCAGCCATGCCCATGCAGATGGTGGAAACATCGCACTTGATATACTGCATGGTGTCGTGGATGGCCATACCGGCACTGATGGAGCCGCCGGGGCTGTTGATATACAGGCTGATGTCCTTATCCGGGTCCTGCCCTTCCAGATACAGCAGCTGCGCCACCACAAGGCTTGCGGTGGTATCGTTGACATCCTCGCTCAGCACGATGATGCGATCGTTCAGCAGACGAGAGAAAATATCGTAAGAACGCTCTCCGTGCGCCGACTGCTCGACAACGTAAGGAACAAAACTCATAAAGTTCGCCTCCTGAAATGGTTTAAGTTTATTGGCAAAATTGACCGATACGGGTCCCCTGTAAAGTTCAGCCGTACCGGTCAATTTTAACAACCTTTGATAAAACGCCTGCGGCGCTTTACAGGGCCCGGCACTGATTACTCAGCGTCAGCAGCCTTCTCAGCCTCTGCGGGCTTCTCCACGATGTTAGCGTGGCTCTTGATGAAGTCGATAGCCTTGGTGCGAGCCAGATCCTGCTTCAGATCCTCGAGGTTGATCAGCTCACGAACCTTGTCCTCTTCCATCTTGTACTGGTCAGCAATGCGCTTGATCTCGGCATTGATCTCGTCCTCGGAAGCCTCGATGTGCTCAGCAGCAGCAACAGCTTCCAGAGCCAGACCGATCTTGACCTGCTTCTCAGCCTGCGGCATGAAAGCGGCACGGAACTGCTCCATGGACTGACCCATATACTTCAGGTAGTCCTCCAGACGCAGACCCTGCTGCTCCACACGGAAAGCAAAGTCGTTGACCATCTCGTCCATGCGGACATCGTACATAGCCTGAGGGATCTCGCCCTCCATGCTCTCGATGACCTGATCGACCAGAGCATTCTCGACAGCCAGATCGTCCTGCTTGTCCAGCTGCTCCTGATTGTTCTTGCGGATGGAAGCCTTGAACTCGTCCAGAGTGTCGTACTCGGAGCAGTCCTTTGCCAGCTCGTCATCCAGAGCGGGCAGCTCCTTGTACTTGACCTCGTGCAGCTTGATCTTAAAGACAGCAGCCTTGCCAGCCAGCTCAGCAGCCTGATACTCGGTGGGGAAGGTGACGTTCACGTCGAACTCCTCGCCGGCGGAGTGGCCAACGACCTGCTCCTCGAAGCCGGGGATGAAGCTGCCGCTGCCCAGAGTCAGGTTGTAGTGCTCAGCCTTGCCGCCCTCGAATGCGACGCCGTCCACAAAGCCCTCGAAGTCGATATCAGCGATATCGCCATTCTGAGCAGCGCCCTCACGGGTCAGCTCACGGGCGTTGCGCTCCTGCACACGCTTCAGCTCAGCGTCCACAGCCTCGTCGGTAACAGTATGGACAGTCTTTTCCACGGTCAGACCGTTGTAGCTGCCAACCTTGACCTCGGGCTTCACGGCGACCTTCACGGTCAGGGTAGCGCCCTCTGCCTCGCTGGCAGAATCCACGGTGACCTCAGGACGGCCCACGGGCTCCACACCGGCTTCCTTAGCGGCAGCCTCGAAAGCCTCCGGGAACAGCTCGTTGATGGCGTCGTAGGTAAAGACGTCTGCGCCGTACATCTTCTCGATCAGAGCCTTGGGAGCCTTGCCCTTGCGGAAGCCCTGCACAGGGTACTTCTTGCCCTCTTTTTTGAAAACATCGGCAACAGCCTTCTTGAAGGCCTCTGCATCGATGGAGAACTGCAGTTCTGCCATGCTCTTCTCGAGCTTTTCACACTTGATGAGATTCATTTGTTTATCCTCCAC